>CAZKUR010000016.1:0-10999 GCA_964556005.1 uncultured Ignavibacteriaceae bacterium
GGCATTGCTCCGGCCAGTTTCATCGAACCGGAGCCTTTTCCAAACTCTACTGCAACCCGGTAAATTCTATCGGATTTTTTATGCATGCTCTCATAAGAGAGTTCGTTAAAAACATAAGTAAGGATTAGTAAAGTTCCAGCCATCCCGATAGCTAATCCGAGGATATTAATTATTGAATAATTTTTTTGTTTTTTAATATCCCGCAGTGAAATTTTAAGATAATTTATTAACATGATTTTTTTCCCTTGTAATTAATAGAACGCGGATTTCGCGGATTACGCAGATTTCCGCTGATAATAATCCGTATTTCATTGTTAGTATAATTGTTTTGTTTCATTCATACCTCAACGATTTAATCGGATTTGCTGTTGCTGCTTTAATCGATTGATAACTTACCGTCACCAAAGCAATTATAAGTGCAATTGTTCCGGAAGTAAAAAATATCCAGATGCTGATCCCGGATTTATAAGCAAACTCATTCAGCCATTTGTTCATGAAATAATATGACAACGGCCAGGCAATTAGATTTGCAACAATAATTAATAACAAAAATTCTTTCGAAAGCAGCATTACAATTCCCGAAACTTTTGCTCCTAATACTTTTCTGATTCCGATTTCTTTGGTCCTAACTTCGGCAGTGAAGGAAGCCAATCCGAACAGACCGAGACATGCGATAATAATTGCAATGATCGCAAATATCCCGAAGACGTCTCCGATTTTCTGATCTTTATCGTACAGTCCTGCAATTTGGTCATTGAGGAAAGTATAGTCGAAAGGGTAATCTGGCCTGTACTCAGCCCATTTCTTTTTTAGAAAATTTAAAGTTGCCGGAATATCTTTGCCGCTTATTCTAACTGTTACCTGGTTATTCCCGGTATGAGTTATTCTGAATATTATAGGAACAATTTCATTGTGTAAAGACTCAAAATTAAAATCATGAACTACTCCTATTACTCTTCCCTTTTTTCCTGCGTATACCATAATTTTATTAACAGCTTCCTGAGCCGACCATCCAAGCTGGTGAGCGGCGGATTCATTTAAAATGAATGCTGCACTGTCATCGGTTGCATATTCCCTTGAGAAATCTCTTCCGGCACTGAATTTAATCTGGTAAGTCTTGAAAAAATCATAATCTATTTTCTGATCGGCTAATCTGAAAGTTAACGGGACTACTTTATCATTTTCGATTATCTGTCCTCTCGCGGCATCAAGAAGCATGTCAGAAGGAACAAGTTTTGAACATGTCACCATTTTAATATCAGGATTTTGAAGCAATTGGTTTTTGAAAGATGTGAAATTGCTATTAATTCTTTCGCCGGACGGCAGAATTATTAAATGATCTTTATTAAAGCCGAGATTTTTATTGTTCACATATTGCATCTGGCTGAAAACGACTCCCATTGCGATAATCAGCGTTATTGAAATTGTGAATTGCAGAACAACTAATATGGTCCGGAAAATTGATTTCCGGGATGCGATCTTATTTCCTTTTAAAACGGAAACAGGTTTAAAAGATGAAAGTATTAAAGACGGATAGGAACCGGAAACAAATCCAACTAAAATTGCAAGTAAAATAATTCCGGCGAGCAAAAGCGGATCGGTAAATAAATTAAATTTAATATCTCTGCCTGCAAAATTACTGAATGGTTTAAATGCAAGTTCGACAATTAATAAAGAAAAAAATAAAGCGATAAAAACCGTAACCATCGATTCACCGATGAATTGTTTCATAACCTGATGCCGGTAAGCTCCCAATACTTTCCTAAGTCCGATTTCCTTTGCTCTTTTTGATGAACGCGCGGTTGCAAGATTCATAAAATTGATGCAAGCGATAAGCAGAATGAACAAAGCAATTGCCGAAAAAATATATATATTTTTTATGTCTCCGTTTTCTTCAATTTCAGTAGTAAGATGCGAATGTAGATGAATGTCGGTTAATTTCTGAAAATGCAGAGTTGTATTTAAATGCGGAGCTCTGGCTGGTAATTGACCATTTTGTGATTTGGCTAATTGGGTTAAATGATTGTCAATAAACGCCGGGATTTTACTGTTTAGTTCTTCAATAGGAAAATTTTTAGGCAATAAAATATAAGTAAGATAATTGTTGCTGCCCCAATTTTGTTCGAGATTTTTTCTGCCTATTATAGCAGGATCATAAAGAGTTACAAATGAAGCAAGAAAGTCATATTTGAAATGAGAGTTTTCCGGGACATCTTTAATAACTCCGGTTATTTTAAGATCACCTTCCCGTTCATAATTTATTGTTTTACCCAAAGGATCTTCTTTCCCGAAATATTTTTTCGCTGCCGACTCCGTAATCACCACACATTTTGGTTCAGTTAAAGCTGTGTTCGGATCGCCTTCTATGAATGGTATTGTAAATATTTTAAAAGCGGACTGTTCGGCCCAATAAAATTTATTTTCAATTACCGTATTATCATTTATTTTTAAAAAAGTATTATAATCATGCAAAAATCTGGCTTCTTCCAATACTATACTTGGAAAATCATTTTTTAAAAGAGGACCGATGGGCGGCGCGACACGTGCAAGATGAAAGTTTGATGTCCCGTCATCATTAAACCATTCCCTCGTGACTCTATAAATCCTATTTGCGTTTTTATTGAATTTATCGTAGCTGAGCTCATAGCGAATGAACAATAGAATCAAAATGCAGCATGCAATACCAAGAGCTAAACCGAAAATATTAATAAAAGAATATACTTTTTGACGAAGTAAACTTCTTATTGCGATCTTAAAAAAATTCTTTATCATGTAAACACCTTATACCTGTTTGGAGCGATTAGTTTCAAATTATTCATATCTCAAACTCTTAACCGGGTTAGCTGATGCTGCTTTTATAGCCTGGTAACTGACTGTTATTAATGCAATCAACAGGGCAATTCCTCCGGATAAAGCGAACATCCACCAGCTTAAATCGATTCGGTAAGCAAAATTCTGAAGCCACTTGTTTGTAAAGAAATATGCTATAGGCCAGGCGAATATATTTGCAAGCAGTACATATTTTGTGAACTCTTTTGATAATAAAAAAACGATTCCCGATACTTTAGCTCCAAGAACTTTACGAACACCAACTTCCTTTGTACGCTGCTCCGCAGTAAAAGAGGCAAGGCCGAACATTCCCAGGCATGCAATAAATAATGCAAGGAAACTGAATGTGTTGATAACATTGCCAACCTGCCGGTCTGACTTGTATTGTTTATTAATTTGTTCATCAAGAAAGCTGTACTCAAAGGGAAATTCCGGTGCGATTTTATCCCATGTTGTTTCTATTGAACTTATAGTTTGACTAACATCTCCGGGTTTAATTCTAACCAATAGTTGTTTAATCTCGGTTGGATCATAAAAAATTATTAGAGGAGCTATTTTTGAATGAAGGGAAGTGAAATTAAAATCTTTTATAACGCCGATTATTTTAAGCCCAAGTACTTTATTACCAATAGGCGACTGCATGTTCATAGCTTTAACAGCCGCTTGATTGACAATGCAGCCTTCCGCCGTATCCGACTTTAGTGTAAAATACCTTCCTTCGGTCATCTTAATCTGCATGGTTTTTGCGAAACTATAATCTGCGGATAAAATGTAGGATAAAAATTCCGAATTAGATTTTCGAGTATCCCATTGGCTAACCCTGGTTGACCTTAAAATTCCTGACGGCGGATAAGAAACTCCGGATATATCGATTACCTGCCGGTTTTCTTTTAATTGATTTTTAATAAGATCTAATTTTTGCGGCAGATTTCCCTGCAGGTTAATACAAATAACATGTTCTTTATTAAATCCCAAATTCTTATTTTCTATAAAGTGTAATTGCCTATTAACTACAACAGTTCCAATAATTAAAAATATTGTTAATGAAAATTGAAATATGACGAGAGGTTTGCGAAAGTTTTTATTTCTTAAACCTAAACCGGAACGCCCTTTTAAAACTTTAACGGGATTAAACCTTGATAAAATAAATGCCGGATAGCTCCCGGATATAATTCCGGTAATCAGAGCTACACCAACGGCAAGCAATAAAATACCCAGGTCATTTTGAAATTCAAACGTCAACTCCTTGCCCGATATTGAATTAAACACCGGAAGCAGATCAAGAATTAAAATAATTGAAATAATTAGTGCAGCAAAAGAATAAATAATCGATTCGAGAAAAAACTGGTAAACAATTTCTTTTCTCCTGGCCCCGACAACCTTGCGCATTCCAATTTCTTTTGCCCTGTTTCCTGCGCGTGCCGTTGTAAGGTTTATAAAATTTATACAGGCAAGTAAAAGAATTAATAAGGCGATTATTGAGAAAATATATACCTGTGTAATATCACCCGTTCCCCCGATACCCCAGATATTTTGAGAATAAAGATGGATGTCGGTGACAGGCTGAAGTGAAATAAATATATTTGCATCTTTTTGATTCTGAATAATAGTATTTTCTATCTTTTTTGAAACCTCACGGTAATCAGCGCCTTTATTTAGTAAAACATAAGTTGTATGGGCATAACTATCCCATCCTTCGAGTGTGTACCCGAAGTTTTTTATAGCTTTAAAAGGAAGCAGGAAATTTATTTTTAAATGCGAGTTGTGAGGAATATTTTTAATTACTCCGGTTACCATGAAGTCAAGATGATTATTAACCCTTATTATCTTCCCAAGTGGATCTTCATTGCCGAAATATTTTTCAGCTGTTTTTTGAGTTAGTATAACCGAAGATGTATTGGATAATGCTGTATTAGCATTTCCTTTTATGAAAGAAATTGAAAACATTTTCAAAAAGGTCGGATCGACGAAAACCAAATTGTCTTCGTTAAAACGTTTTTCACCGTATTGAACGACTGAACTTTTAACATTTCTCAACCTCGCGGCTTCTTTAATTTCAGGGTAATTATCAACTAAAGCTTGAGCAAGAGCCGGCGGGTTCATGCTGAACATCGGTTCGTCGCTGCCGGGGTATTTTTCAATATCGGTTACCCTGTAAAGCCTGTTTGCATTCGGGAAAAAACGGTCGTAGCTTAATTCATCCTGCACCCACAAAAGAATTAGTATTGTGCATGTCATTCCGACTGCAAGTCCTAAAATATTTATAAAGGAATAACCCTTATATTTTTTAAGATTGCGAATTGCGATTTTTAAATAATTTTTTAACATAATTTCCTCGCATTAAAAATTAATAGAACGCGGATTTCGCGGATTAGGCTGATTTACACAGATAAAATCCGTGCATATCCGTTGAATCCGCGACATCTGTGTTCCATTGTTTATTTATTTTATTATCTATTCATACCTTAAAGACTTAACAGGATTTGCTATTGCCGCTTTTATCGATTGATACGAAACAGCTATCAAGGCAATTGCTAGTACCAATAAACCCGATAAAATAAATATGCTTATACCTATCGATGTTTTATATGCGAATTCATCGAGCCAATTTTTCATGATGAAATACGCGGCAGGCCAGGCAATAATGTTTGCCAGTGCAACCAGGATTAAAAATTCCTTTGAAAGCATCGATACTATATTTGTAATTGTTGCTCCAAGAACTTTCCGTACTCCTATTTCCTTCGTTCTTTGTTCCGCTGTGAAAGTAGCCAAACCGAACAAGCCGAGGCATGCTACAATTACGGCAAGCACTGCAAAAATTGTAAATACTTTTTCAGATTGAATTTCAGACTTATAAGCATCATTGAAATACTCATCGAAGAAAGAATATTCCATAGGTTTAAGCTGACCGAAATCTTTCCATTTAGTCGAAAGGTATTTAATTGTCTCACTTATGTTATGAGAAGAAATTTTTACGGATAAAAAATTTGCTTCAGGTTCATTTAGCAAAATAAATGCTGCGGGACGTATTTCATCTTTCAAAGACTGCAGGTGAAAATCCTTTGTAACTCCGATAATTTTTAATTTATAGCTCTGTCCTTCTTCACCATGGTTGTAAATAAGTCCGGAGTTTAAAGGATCAGTAATATTAAGTTTTTTAACTGCTGTTTCATTTAGTACGAGTGCTGCCGAGTCTGTAGTAATATCCTTGCTGAAAAATCTTCCTTCTTTCATTTTGATTTGATAAGTATTGAGAAAATTATAATCAACGGGAATTACTACAAGTGTTTGATTTTCTTCTCCTTGACCTTCTTTCCTGAAAATATTTGCAGTTAAACTGTGGTCGGGCAAGCCTTCGGAAAGTGAAGCATTCAATATATTAGAGTTTTGCCTGATTGTATTTACAAAGGCAAATTGCTGAGATCCTAAGTCGCTAATATTTTTAATTACTAAAACCTGGTTTTTATTAAAGCCAAGATTTTTATTCTTGATGTACTGCATTTGGCTGTAAATAACAAACGTACCGACAAATAATATTATTGAAGTTGCGAATTGAAATACAACCAATCCTTTTCTTAACAACCGGCTGTTTTTATTTGATGAAGATTTTGATTTTAATATCAATAAATACTTGGATGAGGCAAGCAGTAGAGCAGGATAAATTCCCGCCGCTATTCCCAGTAAAATTGTAAAGATCAATATAGCCGGAATCGTAAAAACATTTCCCAATAAATTTAGTGAAAGATGCTTATCCGTAAGTTCATTGAAATAGGGAAGAGCATATTCAACAATCATTATTGAAAATAAAACTGCAATAAAACAGAGCAGCACCGATTCGGTTAAAAATTGCTGCACAAGTTGAATTTTGTTTGAACCGAGCACTTTTCTCATGCCGATTTCATTCGCACGTTGTGTAGATTTTGCCGTAGAAAGATTTATAAAATTTATGCAGGCAATTATTAAAATGAAAATTGCAATTGCAGAAAATAGATAAACTGTTTCTATGCTGCCGGGTTCTTTAAATTCGTTAAAGACTTTCGAATAAAGATGGATGCTTTTTAAGGGGACAAATACAAAAGACAGATCATTGCCCTTGGCGATAAATTCTTTATAGTTTAATCCAAATGCTGCTTTGGTTATAGGGCTTAAGTGTTTTTCAGTAACGGAAAATATTTTACTGTTTAATTCTTTAGCTGTAATTCCATTGCGGGTTAAAACATAAGTATGTACAAAACTTCCGAACCAGTTTGTCTCTTTACTTTGGGGAAGCGTATTGTAAGAAGCAATAAAATCAAATTCGAATTGCGAATTATGCGGAACAGGTTTAACAACGCCGGTAACTAAAAATTCTTTCCCGTTAGATAGTACAACTCTTTCTCCCATAGGATTTTTCGAGCCGAAATATTTTTCTGCAGTCTTTGTTGTTAATACTATGCTGTTAGGCTGCTGAAGAGCGGTAACCGGATTTCCCTGTACAAAATTTATAGTAAAAATTTCAAACAAAGTCGAATCTGCATAAAAGAATTTTTCTTCTTTAATATAGTCATTATCTTTTTTTACATAGATGTTTGCATCCTGCCTTATACGAACTGTCTTTTCAATTTCCGGGTACTCCGATGCGAGCGTACTTGCAAGAGGTACGGGAGAATTCGCAAGATTAAACCTGTTCTCTCCGATTTTATAATGAGCATTTACTCTGAAGATTCTATCTGCATTTTTATTAAATGAGTCAAAAGTAAGTTCATCCGTAATAAATAAAGCAATTAGAATAAAGCACGAAACTCCTATTGCAAGTCCGGCTATATTTACAAATGAAAAAATCTTATTCTTTTTAAGATTTCTTGCTGTGGTTTTTAAGTAACTGTTTAACATAAAATTACCTTTTATTTCAAACCCCTGATATTAAATATTGTTTTATTTTAAAAATTTAATATCTATTCATATCGTAAACTTTTAACCGGGTTTGCTACAGCTGCTTTTACTGCCTGGTAGCTGACAGTAATAATTGAAATCAGTAAAGCGCTCACTCCGGCTAAAATGAATATCCAAAAGTTCATTTTAGTTCTATACGCAAAATTTTGCAGCCAGTCTTTCATAAAGAAATATGCAATAGGCCAGGCGATTATGTTTGCTATCAATACCCATTTTGTAAATTCTTTTGTAAGCATAAAAATTATTTCCGAAATTTTTGCGCCCAGGATTTTTCTAATTCCTATTTCTTTTGTCCTTTGTTCAGTAACGTACGCTGCGAGCCCGAGCAAACCCAGGCATGCAATAAATATTGCAAGGAAAGAGAATATTGAGGCAATCTCTCCTGTCCTTTGTTCTGCCGCATAAAGATGGGCTAAGTCCTGATCAAAAAAATTATAATGAAAAGCTTCTTTCCCGACAAAATTTTCCCACGTTTTTTTCATGAATTCAATAGTGGCCGGATAATTTCCTGCCGCTACTCTTACTGAAACAAACCCTCCGAATTCATTATTCGAAAAAAGAAGAATTGCCAAAGGGCGAACTTTTTGATGAAGTGATTCATAATTAAAATCCTTTGTTACGCCAATTATTTTATATGCTCTTTGCTGATTTTGAACCCCGACTATTGCAACCAAATCTTTTCCAACTGGATTTTTTATTCCAAAGGCACTAACAGCTGCCTGATTAATTACAACCGCGGAAGTGTCCGAAGGATGGTCTTTCGAAAAATATCTTCCGTCAGCCATTTTTATTTTATATGTATTAATAAAGTTATAATCTGTTGTCAGGAAGTTTAGAATTCTTGTTTGACTTCCGGCCATGCCTTGGATTTTACATCCGGTACTGCTGAATCTTTTACCCGGTACCGCATCCGAGTTACTTACATTAATTATTTGTGAATCGCTTAAAAGCTGATTTTTAAATGATTGAATCTGATTCCCAATGTCGTCAGTTCTGCTGATTATGATTACATGCTCTTTATCGAATCCTAATTTTTTATTATGGATATAACTCATCTGGTTATAAATAACGAACGTTCCGATAAAGAGTATAATCGATACCGAAAACTGGAAGATAACCAGTACACTTCTGAGTATGGATTTCCTGCTGCTCTTCTTATTATCTTTTTTAAGTATGTAAGAAGGAGTAAAACCGGATAAATAAAATGCGGGGTAACTTCCGGCAAGCAAGCCTACAAACACAGCAAATCCGAATAGTAGCGGGATTGTGTAAATATTGGAAAGCAAATTCAATTTTATATTTTGGGCTGAAACATTATTAAACAGCGGCAAAAAAATCGCAACTAAAAAGAGTGAAACCGCAACGGCAATAAAACTCATAATTATCGATTCCATAAAAAACTGCTTAACAAGCTGAGCCTTATTCGAACCGAGAGTTTTTCGTATCCCAACTTCTTTTGCTCTTCTTTCAGACCTTGCCGTTGATAAATTCATAAAATTGATACAGGCGATTAATAGAATCAAAACGGCTATTGCCGAAAATATATAGACATAAGTAATATCCCCGTTCGGTTCCATTTCACCTTCTAAATGAGAATGTAGATGAATTGAGGTCAATGGTTGAAGGCGGTATTCCCATTTATTTCCCATTGATTGCATTTTACCCCAGCCAACTCCTATAGCTTGTGCAATTTGAGGAGCAACATATTTTTCAACAACATTTTTTAAGTCATTATCTAATGATTTAACATCGGTTCCTTTACGTAAGAGAATATAAGTGTAATAATTATTTGAAATCCAATTATGATCTCTGCTTTGGCTATATGAAGACATTGAGCCTAGAAAATCAAAATGGAAATGTGAATTTGCCGGCAGGCCT
Source organism: uncultured Ignavibacteriaceae bacterium (assembly GCA_964556005.1). Classification (GTDB taxonomy): domain Bacteria; phylum Bacteroidota; class Ignavibacteria; order Ignavibacteriales; family Ignavibacteriaceae; genus CAZKUR01. The sequence continues at coordinate 9,640 of CAZKUR010000016.1, forward strand.
TTCACAACTCCGGTTATTAAATAATTTCTCTTGTTGTCAGTATTTAAAATCTTTCCTACCGGGTTAACATTACCGAAATATTTTTTAGCAGCAGATTCGGTAATAACAACCGAATTAGGCTGTGAGAGCGCAGAGTTAGGATTACCTTCGATAAATGGAATTTGAAAAACTTTGAAAAAAGTTGAATCGGCAAAGAAGAAGCGTTTTTCACTGAATACTTTGTCCTTATATCTTACTACCGGGTAACCGAAATTCCTGACCCTTGTATAATTTAAAACTTCCGGGTAATCATGATATAGTTCTTCACCGAGCGGGGCAGAGGTAACTGCTGCGTTGAATTCAGCATTATTTATTACCGCATGAAGTGTTACACGGTAAATCTGGTCAGCATTTTTATAAAATTTATCATAACTTAATTCATTTTGAACATATAAGAATATAAAGATGCAGGAAGCTATTCCAACAGCTAATCCGGTTATATTAATTATTGAGAAAGATTTATATTTTTTTAGATTTCTTACTGCGATCCTAATAAAGTTTGTTAACATTTTTGCTCCGAATATTCAGTTGATTTCATACTAATAATTATTAAAAATTCTTCTCTCTGATTACTAATGACGATTTCTTTTTTTTGATTCATAAATAAAGAAATCATGTATTTAAAAATTTGTTCACTCATACCTTAAGCTTTTAACAGGGTTTGCGATTGCCGCTTTTATTGCCTGGTAACTAACCGTAATCACGGCAATCAATAAGGCAACCACACCGGATAAAATAAATATCCAAACGCTTATATTAATTCTGTAAGCGAAATTCTCGAGCCATCCGTTCATAAAGAAATATGCTGCAGGCCAGGCTATTATATTTGCAATTAAAACCCATTTGGTAAATTCTTTTGTCAGCATAAAAATTATTTCCGGCACCGTAGCTCCAAGAACTTTTCTTATACCGATTTCTTTGGTCCTCTGCTCTGCGGTAAATGCCGCTAATCCCAAGAGTCCGAGACATGCAATTATGATAGCTATTACCGAGAAAACGGAAAATAATTGTCCCGTTCTTTGTTCCGATGAATAAAGCTTTGCGAAATCATCATTGAAAAATGAATATTCAAACTCCTGGTTTCCGGCATATTTATGCCACACTGATGATATCCCTTGTATTGTGCTTTTTACATTTTTCGGTGTGAACCTTACGGAAACAAACCTGCCGAAACCGTTTTGCCTGAATAATCCGATTACCAACGGTTCGATTTTCTGATGCAGCGATTCGAAGTTAAAATTATCGGTGATGCCGATGATCTTAAATTTTGGTGATGTTTCCGGAGTCGACCCGATTCGTATAAGATATTTACCGACCGGGT
>CAZKUR010000016.1:11099-64488 GCA_964556005.1 uncultured Ignavibacteriaceae bacterium
ATAACGAGGACATTCCTGAGCCAGGATTTAGAGGATGCTTTTGTAGAGCCTCCTCTTAAAACTTTAACCGGAATTAACGAAGACAGTACGAAAGCAGGGTAAGCGCCGGCAACAAATCCAACCAGTGTTACAAATAGAATCAAAAGAGGGATGGAGTAAAAATTATTGAAGATATGCAGAGATAAATTTTTGTGTGCAATAAAATTGAAAGTCGGGAGGAAAAGTTCAACCAACAAAATTGCAAAAATCATTGCAATAAAACTCATCAAAATAGTTTCGGTTAAAAATTGCCTGATTAGCGAAATTTGGTTTGAACCCAGCGTTTTTCTAATCCCTACCTCTTTAGCCCTGCCTGAAGAACGCGCAGTAGAAAGATTTGTAAAATTTATGCAGGCGATAAGAAGAATTGCCAGAGCAATGATCGAGAAAATATATATATAATTAATATCGCTGTTTGGTTCAATCTCATGATCGAGATGGGATTTAAGATGTATATCGCTTAAAGGCTGCAGCACATACTTGTATTTGCTTCCGCCTGCTACCATTTGATCATATGTTACGCCTATTATTTTCTTGAGCTGCGGTCCGATATAATTTTTTGATACATCGAATACTTTTTTATCAAGATCTTTCAGGTTCGATCCCTTCCTCGCAAGAATATATGTATAATAATTATTGCTCAGCCATGTGTGGTCGTTTTGTACCTGGTATGATGAGAGTGAACCGAGGAAATCGGGATGAAAGCTGGAATTCCGGGGAAAATCTTTTATAACTCCTGTGATTAAATAATCCCTTCTCCTGTCTGAGTTCAAAATCTTTCCTACAGGATCCTCAGTACCGAAATATTTTTTTGCAATTGATTCTGTTATAACAACGGAGTTGGGCTGGTTTAAAGCAGTCTTTGGATTTCCTTCAACAAAGTGAACAGTGAAAATATCGAAGAAAGTCGAATCAACCCAGAAGAATTTTTCTTCACTGAAAGCTTTATCTTTATATCTAATAACCGGAAAACCGTAATTTCTGATTCGTGTAAAATTTTCTACTTCGGGAATTTCACGTGTAAAAGTTGGTCCGCAAGGCGCACACGACGGAGCGCTGTTAAACTCGTTGTTTCCGATCCTTGCTTCAAGCCGAACCCTGTAAATTCGATCATAGTTTTTGTTGTATTTATCGTAGCTTAATTCATTTTGAATATATAGCAGAATAAGAATGCAGCATGCGATTCCAACTGCTAACCCGAAAATATTAATAAAAGAATATCCTTTGTTCTTTTTAAGATTACGAATTGCGATTTTCAGATAATTAAAAAACATAGTTCCCTCTACAGATTTTTTCTGAAAATTTTTTTAAGCAGTTCCTTTTTGCCTGAACAGCACCTGTACGAACTTTGAATCTTCTTTCGGTTTAAAAATTTGAATTAGTCCCCATGATTTATCGTAGGCTTCCAGTAATTCCTGCAGCCGTTTTATCTTTTGTTCAACATCCCAGGATTCCGAATCCGGTTCCCACTGGAAAGATTCTACTCTAAAATTGTACTGCCGTTTTTTGCCGTTTATTTTCACTTCTATTTCGGCGATCTGTTTATCAAGAAACTGCGGTAAAGGAATACTGACGTCTTTCATGGTTTCACCTTTATTTTAATTTATTCACTCCTTAATGCATTAACCGGGTTGGCAACCGCTACTTTAACTGCCTGGAAACTAACGGTTATCAAAGCAATAAATAATGCAATTACTCCTGAAAGCAGAAACGTTCCAAGACCGGGATTAATCCTGTAAGCAAAATTCTGCAGCCAGTTATTCATAAAATAATATGCAACAGGCCAGGCGATAATGTTTGCAAGAAGAACCCATTTGGTAAATTCTTTTGAAAGAAGAATTACAATTCCCGGAATAGATGCGCCCATAACTTTTCTTATTCCGATTTCTTTGGTCCTTCTTTCTGCAGTGAATGCTGCCAAACCGAACAAGCCGAGACATGCAATAAATATTGCAAGTACAGAAAATGCAGTAAAGATTTCACCGGTCTTCTGCTCCGATTGATAAAGTTTGTTGAAATCGTCATTGAGAAAGAAATACTCGAACGGTTTATTTGGTACAAACTTTTTCCATTCTTTTTCGATAAACGCAACCGAACCCTGAACATCGGTGGGACTAATCCTTACCGGCAAATAAGCTGTTTGTCCCCTATCTAGTGTTATTACCAGCGGTCTAATTTTTTGATGCAGAGATTCAAAATGAAAATCTTTTAAAACTCCTATAATAGTAAGAAAGTTATCCTCTGGTGTTCTTCCCGGATACATTATTCTTTTTCCCAAGGGGTTTTTTATTCCCATCAACTTAACAGCGCTTTCATTTAAAACTACTGCATCCGAGTCTGTAGGATTTTCAAGTGAAAAATATCTTCCCTCCAGCAATTTTAATTTCATCGTTTTGGCAAAGTCATAACCGGTTGACATAATTGCCAGAATATATTGCTGTGGACTTTGTGAACCTTCCGGCTTAAAAACAGTTTGACCAAAAATTCTGCCCGGAATGTTGTCTGCATTTGATGCACTTACAATATGCGTGTTGTTCTTTAATTCATTTTTAAAAGTATCGGCATTTTTTTCGAGAGCCCATGCTCTTTGAATTACAAGCACATGATCTTTATCGAAGCCGAGGTTAGTTTGCTGAACATATTTTAGCTGACCGTAAACAACGAAAGTTCCTATAAAAAGAATAATTGAAATTGCAAATTGAAAAACTACAAGTCCGCTTCTAAGCCATGCACTTCCGGAATTATTATATTTTCCTTTTAAAACTGTTACCGGTTTAAACGACGAAAGGAAAAATGCCGGGTAACTTCCCGCTAATAATCCGACAACTAATACTGTCAGAAACAGCAAAGGTATTGTCAGCCAGTTGTTAAAATAAGATATACTCAGATCCTTACCGGCTAAATGATCAAATGAAGGGAGGAAAACTTCAACCAATACAACCGCAACCAGCACAGCAATAAATGTCATTAATATCGATTCTGCTAAAAATTGTTTTATAAGCTGCGATTTGTTCGACCCTAATACTTTACGCATGCCCACTTCTTTAGATCGCAGGGTTGATCTTGCAGTCGAGAGATTCATAAAATTTATGCATGCAATTAATAGTATGAAGAGCGCAATAATTGAAAATATATAAATGTACTTGATGTCGCTGTTAGGTTCTAATTCATAATCAAGATGAGAATGCAGGTGAATGCTTGTAAGCGGCTGCATATGGAATTCATATGCGTTCCCGGATTTTTGTAAATCTTCATAAGATGCACCGAATAATTCTTTTAACTGAGGTCCTGCATATTTTCTTGCAAATTCAGGAAGCTTTGCCGCTAGTTCCGAACCGGGTACACCCTTCTTTAAAAGAATATAAGTATAAAAATTGTTGTTTATCCAAAACTTTGTATCTCTCATTCCGAGACTTGCAATTGAGGCGAACATATCATAATGGAAGTGTGCATTCTCCGGACAATTTTTTACAACTCCTTTAACAGTATAAGGCGTACCATCCTCGAACTTCATTATCTTATCCATCGGGTCTTCTTTTCCGAAATACTTCTTTGCTAATTTCTCCGTAAGCACAACCGTATGAGGCTGCGTGAGAGCTGTTTTCGGATCGCCTTCAATGAAAGGAATTGTAAATACATCAAAGATTGTTGAATCAGCCCAGAAAAAATTCGACTCGTTAAACACATTATCTTTATACCTTATCAGCATAGTTCTGTTCGGCATTAAACGCGTATATTGAATTACTTCCGGGTAGTCTTGAACTAAAGTTTCGCCTAAAGGCTGAGGGGAAAAAGCAATGTTAATTTCGTGTCCTGCCAATTTTCCGTCCGTATGTACCCTGTAAATTTGGTCGGCTTTGGTGTTGAACTTATCGTAACTTAATTCATCATTAATGTAAAGCAGTATCATCATGCATGCAGCAATACCTATTGCTAATCCCAGCACATTAATGAATGAATAAGCTTTGAACTTTAATAAGTTTCTTAATGCTATTTTTAAATAATTCTTTATCATATTATAACCCCTTTGGTAAAAATATTATTCATACTTTAGTGAATTAATCCGTAAACGGGATTTCGAGTTTACTCATATCGTAAACTCTTAACAGGATTAGTTAGCGCAGCTTTTACAGCCTGATAGCTTATTGTGGCTGCTGCAATAAGAATTACAATTAATGCTGCAGCAATGAAGATAACAAAATTAATCTGCGTTCTATAAGCGAAATTATCCAGCCAGTTTTGGGAAATTATATATGCAAGCGGGAATGCAATAACACTTGCTATTAAAATCCATTTAATAAATTCTTTTGTGAGCAGTGCAATTATCCCGGAAATCTTTGCTCCTAATACTTTTCGTATCCCGATTTCTTTTGTTCTCTGTTCAGTTACAAATGAAGCCAAACCAAAGAGCCCGAGACATGCAATGATTATTGTTATTAGCGAAAACAAAGCAAATAGTCTTCCTGTGTTTTCGTCGTTTTTATACATCCTATCGAGTTGCTGATCTAAAAATGAATATTCAAACGGACGGTTGGGTACTATATTATTCCATGTGTCCTTTAAATAATCGACAGTCTTTTTAATATTATCCGGCCTGATACGAACCAAAAGGTAGTGAAACTGTGAAGGAACTATTGCCATAATCATAGGCTCGATTTTAGTATGCAGAGAATAAAAATTAAAATCTTTTACAACACCGATTACCGTTCGATCCGGTTTGCCTTCAAAAATTTTCCCGATTGGATCTTTCCACCCCAAATTTTTTACGGTAGCTTCGTTTATTATCACTGCTTTATTTGAATCTGTCGGGTAGTCTCTCGAGAAATTTCTCCCCTTTAAAATTTTCATTTGCATTGTTTTAATGAAATCGAAGTCTACAAAGCTTCTTCTCATCATAAGCTGTTCTTTACCGTTTGTACCTGCAATGGTCTCAGTTCCCTGGCTTCCGCTTGCACCTATCAATCCTGCAGCGGCTGATGCCGAAAGAATATCAGGATTTTTTAATAGTTCGTTTTTAAGTAAACCGATTTTATTTCTTGTATCCTTATCCCTGATTGGCATATAAAGAACATGCTCTTTGTTAAAGCCCAAATTTTTATTCTGAATGTAACTCATCTGATCCATAACAACACCTGTACAAACTATCAGAATTACAGCTATTGCAAATTGAAAAACGACGAGAGACTTTCTTAAGAATGCTCCTTTTGACGTCGAGGCGAACGAGCTCTTCAGCGATTCCGATGGAGTAAAAGAGGAAAGGAAAAACGCAGGGTAACTTCCAGCCAATATTCCTAGAACGATTGCTATTCCTAAAAGCTGGAGTAAAAATCCTATGTTATTTGTTGATGAAACTGTAAACTTATCGGGAAAGATTGTTTGAAAGTATGGGAATACCAATTCGACTATAATAACTGCTATTATTAATGCAAGCAGTGAGATAATAACTGCCTCTCCGATAAACTGGTAAATTAAATTTTTTCTGTTTGAGCCTAAGACTTTTCTGATTCCTGCTTCCTTAACTCTCTTTGCAGACCGTGCAGTTGAAAGATTCATGAAGTTAATGCAGGCAATTAGTAGAATGAAAACTGCAATGATTGAAAAAGTATAAATGGAATTGATATCTCCTTGATTTCGATTGAAAGTTTGAAATTTAATATGACTTGAATATAAATGGATATCTTTCAGCGGCTGAAGGTACAACTTCAAATCATTCCATGAATCTTTGGGCAAATGTCTTTTTATAAATGCCGGAAATTTCTTTTCAAGATTTTCCTTTGGGTATCCTTTCTGCAATAGAATGTATGTTGCCATAAAGTTATCGCCCCAATTCGACAAATTGGGAATCATGCTTTTTGCAGTTGAATATGATGCAAGCATATCGAAATAGAGGTGCGAGTTTTTCGGATAATTTTTAATTACTCCTGTTACTTTATAATCATTAGCTCCAAGCCAATTGTGTAGTGAAATTATTTTCCCCAAAGGATCTTCATTTCCGAAATATTTATGTTCAACATCTTTGGAAATGACAATAGAAAAAGGTTCGCTGAGTGCTGTCTTTGGATCTCCTTCGATAAACGGAATAGTAAACACATTGAAAACGGAAGAATCGGCGAATAAAATATTCGGTTCATAAAATCCTTTATCGCCAACCCTGCAATAAAATTCTCCCATGGGAAGAATTCTTGTAGCTTCAAGAATTTCGGGGAAATCGCTTTTTAATGCCGGTGCAAGAGGACCCATTGTTACGGCAACATCCTGGCTTCCAAGTCCCGGGGCTTGTTGAACTTCTACCGGCCTGTAAATTTGATCGTAATGTTTTTGAAACTTATCGTAGCCGAGTTCATTTTTAATATAAATTGAAATTAATATAAAGCTCGCTAACCCGATAGATAAGCCGAAAATATTTATAAATGAGAAAGCTTTATTCTTAAATAAATTTCTTATTGCAATCTTGAAATAATTTTTAAACATTTTATACTCCGTTATTCATATCTCAAACTTTCAACTGGGTTTGCAAATGCTGCTTTGACGGCATGGAAACCAATAGTAAGCAGTGCAATAATAAGAGCAGATATTCCTGCAGCAATAAATATCCAGACGTTTAAATCTATTCGATAAGCAAAATTTTCAAGCCAGTTTTTCATTATAAAATAGGCCACAGGCCAGGCAAGTAAATTTGCTAATACAACCAATCTCGTAAATTCTTTTGAAAGCATCATTACTAGTTCAGAAACCGTAGCTCCCAGAACTTTTCTTATCCCTATTTCTTTTGTCCTTTGTATTGTAACAAACGATGCCAATCCGAACAAACCGAGACATGCAATAAATATTGAGAGGCCTGAGAAAACAGTTGCTACTATACTCACTCTTTCTTCAGAGTCATAAAGATATGATATATCCTGGTTGACAAAAGCAGAATAGATACCTTCTCCGTTTGCGAATTTTTTCCAAGCAACATTAATGAATGGTATCGTGTTCCTAATATTTTTTGATGAGACACGTATTGTCAAAATGCTCGCTGGCTGCTTTACGGGGCTTAGAAAGAATACCAGTGGTCGTATTTGCTGATGAAGAGATTGATAATTAAAATTTTTTACAACACCGATTATCTTATATATTTTTGCCTGTTTACCAAATTTAATTTGTACTAATCCTTTTCCCAATGGATCATTTTTGCTACATGCCTTTTCCATCGCTTCGTTAATTACAACAGAAGAAGTGTCTGATGTGAACTTCTTTGAAAAAAAGCGTCCTTGAATCAGAGAGATTTGAAATGTTTTTAAAAAATCATAATCTACATCAAGAAATTGGCTGGAAATTGGATCTGTGCCGGATGTTTTATTGTACAAAAACCCGTCACCCGGTATCCCGTTTGAAAACATTGTAGATGAGTTAGTTAAAGAAATAATATTCGGATTCTTTGATAATTCTTGCTCAAATGCATGTAGTTTATTTCCCAGTATTCCTGCATTTTTAATAGCGTAGAGATGTTCCTTGTTAAAGCCGAGGTTTTTATTTAAAATATATTCAAGCTGATCATTAATAATTATTGTTCCGATCAACAAAGCAATTGACACGGCAAATTGAACCACCACTAAGCCGCTTCTAAAAGTACTCTTTCTGTTTCTTGTTTCTGCTTTGGACCTAAACAAATGAACCGGTTTGAATGACGAAAGATAGAATGCCGGATAACTGCCGGCAAGAAGTCCAACTATTATAGCAAAGAGTATCAATATTGGAATTGTATAGAAATTATTGAGTAATTCAAGCTTTAAATCCCTGTGAGCTAATTCATTGAATAATGGAAGAACAATCTCTATCAATGCAAGTGATATTATCATAGAAAGGAAGGATATCATAATTGATTCGGTAAGAAATTGCCCAATGAGCTTGACTTTGTTGGAACCCAAGGTTTTTCTTATGCCCACTTCTTTCGTCCTTGTTTCAGAGCGTGCAGTAGTTAAATTCATAAAATTGATGATAGCTAAAAGCAGAATAAAAATTGCTACTGCTGAAAAAATATGTACATACTCAATGTCGCTGGTTTTCTGATCGCCCCATTCGGTGTTTGGATCAATTTCATAACTTCTTTGTGAATAAAGATAAATTGATGTTAAAGGCTGTAGATAAAAACCATAGGTGTTGCCCTTGTTTAAGAACTCTTGAATAGGTACCCCAAGAATGGTTTCTGCCTGCGGGCCAACTTTGTTGGTTACTATTTCCTGAAATTTTTTCTCAAAGGCTTTTGGGTCAGTTCCCTTTTTTAAAACTATATATGTGGAATACCACATGTCTAGCCAGTTATTACTTTTGGTTACTGGATAGGTTGACATTGACAAAAGGAAATTACAACGGAAGCTGGAGTTTTTCGGAAAGTCTTTTATAATGCCAGTAACCAAGTATGAACCGCTGGAATCTACCCGCAAAATTTTGCCAACCGGATTTTCATCCCCAAAATATTTTTTCGTAGCAGTTTCGGTCATGACGATACTATTGGGCTGTATAAGTGCAGTTTTTGGATTACCGCTTATAAAAGGCAGAGAAAAAACATCAAAGAATGATGAATCTGCTGTGTATATATGATATTCTCTGAATACTTTATCTTTATATCTTAAAACGTGACTCCCAAAATATCCTATCCTGGTATATGTAAGCACTTCAGGAAAATCATGGGCTAAAGTAGCTCCCAATGGAGCACCAGTTTTGCAATTGCAGCTTTCTTGTCCGTTTATTGATGATTTAACATAAACCCGATAAATTGAATCCGCATTTTTATAAAAATTATCATAATTGAGTTCATTGGCGATAAAGAGATATAGTATAATAAAGCAAGTAATCCCAACAGCCAGCCCGATTATATTAATCAGTGAATGGGTTTTAAACCGGATAAGATTTCTAAACGATATTTTAAAAAAATTCTTTATCATATTTCTTGTATTTAACTATTTTCTATCCAGCCATCAAAAAGTTTGATTATTTTATGCCCGTAAGCTGCATTTTCTTTTGAGTGAGTTACCTGGATAATAGTTGTACCTTCTTCTTCATTTAATTTTTTCAGCAGTTCCATTATTTCTTTACCTTGATCTGAATGAAGGTTGCCGGTTGGTTCATCGGCTAAGATTAGTTTTGGCTTTGCAATAATAGCTCTTGCAATTGCAACGAGCTGCTGCTGTCCGCCGGAAAGCTGCTGTGGAAATAAATCTTTTTTGGCAACAATGTTAAACTTGTCGAGAGTTTCCGCAACTCTGCCTTTTCTTTCATCCGATTTAACTTTTTGGTAAAGTAGAGGTGTTTCTAAGTTTTCATAAACTGTAAGTTCATCAATTAAATGATACTGCTGAAAGACAAACCCGATATGAGTTTTGTGAAGTTCGGATAATTTTTTCTCGCTCATTTTATGGACAGGTTCATCCATAAAATAATATTCGCCTGATGATGGAGCATCGAGCATACCTAAAATATAAAGCAAAGTAGATTTGCCTGATCCCGAAGGTCCCATTACAGAAATAAATTCGCCTTCTTCTACTTCGAAGTTTATATTCCGCAAAACGAAAGTTTTGACTGATTTGTTGTTGTAGTACTTTTCAATATTTTGTAGCTTAATCAATGTTATATCCTTTCAGGATTTGCTAAGCGCAAAGAGCGGAGCGCATAGCTTTTTGTTAAATTGTTTTCATAAAATTTGTTATCATTCTGCATTCTTTATCGAGATCGTCCAAAAGTTTATTTAAATTTTCTTCTTCTATAATTTTTCTTCGATTTAAGATTATTAGAATGTTTGCGTTTTCAAAAGTTGATTTTCTTGCGAAATTTAAAAAATGGTTGAAGTCCTTATTTAAATTTGAACCTGAACCCTCAGCAATATTATTACTCATACTCATTGCCGCTCCTTTTAGCTATTCCGAAAATCTAAATAATTTTCTATTTTCGAGATCATCTGCTATATCTAAAAGCTTATCCGTAATTTCAATCGCCAACTGCCAAATTTTCAAATCTTGAAAACGAAACTTCATTTTCACACTTCATTTATTTTAAAGTAAAGTTTTGATTTATTTACGCTATGCACTTTGCTCTCTGCGATTTAAACGTGAAAACTTTCTTTATAATTTTCCGTAACAACATGTCCGTCAAATAAATGAATTATACGGTTGCCATACTCCGCATAGGTGGGAGAGTGAGTTACCATAACGATTGTTGCACCGTCCTCATTCAGGTTTGTGAGCATACTCATTACTTCGTCGCCGTGTGAAGAATCGAGATTTCCAGTCGGTTCGTCGGCTAAAATCAATTTTGGGCTTCCGACTATCGCTCTTGCAACTGCAACTCGCTGCTGCTGACCGCCGGATAACTGCTGAGGGAAATGGTTTGCCCTGTGCATTATCTCCATTCTTTCTAAGGCTTCGTTGACTTTTGTCTTTCTATCGCTAGCAGATACGCCTAAGTAAAGAAGTGGTAATTCAACATTTTCATAAACGGTTAATTCATCAATCAAGTTAAAACTCTGGAACACGAAACCGATATTTTCTTTTCTTAACTGAGCCCTTTGACGTTCCGAAAATTTTGAAACTTCATGATCCAAAAAATTAAGTTTTCCATCGGAAGGATTATCTAACAAGCCTAAGATATTTAGCAGTGTGGATTTTCCGCATCCGGATGGCCCCATGATAGAAACAAATTCTCCTTTTTCTATTTCGATGTTGACGTTATTTAAAGCTGTTGTTTCTACTTCTTCTGTAGTGTAGATTTTTTTCAGGTTTTCGGTCTTTATCATTTTATTCTCCTTGGTTGATTGTTTTCAATTTTTATTTCTTGAATTAAGAATCATGTAATTAATAGAACGCGGATTACACGGATATTCGCAGATATTATCCGTGTAAATCAGCTTAATCCGTGTAATCTGTGTTCTATTGCTTTCATTTATAAAATTCCATGATTTAGTAATTATTATTTGACTCAATTATTTGAGTATTAGTTTATCCACATCACCGAATGTATCGTAGGATGAAGTAATAACTTTTTCACCTTTCTTTAATCCGTCCAGCACTTCAAACTCTTGTGAATTTTGTCTGCCAAGTTTGATCTCCCTCTTTATTGCATAATCGCCTGAAGGACTGACAACAAATATCCATTGCCCTCCTGTTGTTTGATAGAAGCCTCCTCTTTCAATTGTGAGTGCTTGTGAAAGTTCACCCAACTCTAATCTAATCTGCAGCGACTGACCTCTCCGAATTCCTTGCGGAACCTTTCCAACAAAATGCATATCAACTTCAAACTGACCGTTTTTTACTTCCGGATAAACTTTTTTGATGACGAGTTTATAATCATTATTATTAAATGAAAATTCTCCGGTTTGTCCCGCGCTTACTCTTGCAATATAATGTTCATCGATAGCCACTCTAACTTTAAAGGAATCTACGACATCTATTTCCCCGACGTTTGCACCAGGTGCGAGTGATTGGCCAATCTCTGCATTTAATGATGTAAGCTGCCCCTTTATCGGGGCCTTCACCGTTAAATCTTCAAGCTGCTTTTTGGTGATATTTAAATTCTCTTGAAGTGTGTTAACGGATTTTTCAAGCTGATCGATTTGCTGTGTTCTGAAAAGTGAATCTTTCTTAAAAGTTTCCAGTGTGAGTCCTTTTTTCTTTAAAAGATATTCGTATTCATCTTTTGCATTCTGATATTCGATTTTCGAGATAAGATTTTTCTCATAAAGAATTTTATTATTTTCATAAATTGTTTTTTGCAGCCTGAGGCTATGGTCTACGTCTAACAGTTGTCCCAGTAAACTTAAACGCGATTCTTCCATTGATAAACGCGTACTTCTCAATGAATTTATCTGCTGGAAAACGTTGGCTTCATTATAAATAATATTTAAAGTTAACGAAGCATTATCGAGCTTTAAAATCGGGTCACCTGCATTTACAAAAGCGCCTTCTTCAACAAATTTTTTCACTACTTTACCGCCGTCGCTTACATCCAAAAGGAATGTTTCAATCGGCTGGACGGTTCCGGTTACAGGTATATATTCCTGGAAAGGCCCGTATTTAACTTCTGAAATTGTAATCTTGTCTTTTTCAACGTTAAGCTTAGAGCTTCTATCTCCGAAGATTAAACTGTATAAAATTACTATTGCGAAAATACCCACAGCCGAATAGGTTATTATTTTTTTGACAGTCCATTTTTTCTTTTCTATTTTTCTGTCCATTTGAATTCCCGGTAAAAATAAAAATTTAAGTAACTTGTTATGGTCAACTCTTATGCCTTAACATTGTAATTATAATGAAATTTCGATATAAATTATTCTCCGTTTATCATGTCTTTTTACCGGTGAAGAAATTTTTATATCGATGGTAATGGACGGTTAATCTTCAATCGTCCGATTACGTTACAGTAGTGCACGAATTCGTACAGCTAACATGTTAATAGTTAATGCTTATTATTTAATTTTTTTGATAGGTTTTAGAAAGAAGTATTGTAACTTTTTAAATTAGAGTTATATTTAAGATTTGCTTCAATATTAGAGAAGCCTTTTTTGTGAGCAATACCTAATAATCTTTGGCAGCTGCTGCAAAGATAAATATACCTCACCCCGAGATCAGAAAAATGTTCGCATACCCACGCTGTATTTATTTTTCTATTACAATGTGCGCATGTAATGTCGATATTTTCTTTATCTATAATTTTTATCATGATTGGTCTTGTTCAAATATATTTTAGACTGTCCGAACAGCAAAAAAGTTACTTCATTAAAGATTTTTTTGGAAAAAATACAAGTTCCAATTTAACTAAAAAATCGGTATAAAAAATTATAAATACAAATAAAAGATTCGCCCAATTCAATTAAACAAATGTTGTGCCGTTAAATTTCTTTAATTATCTTTAATAAAATTATTAGCAGTTAGATTTATAACAACTGTTATAATATTTATCTATTTTTGATAAAGAAAAAGCGGGAATTGATTATTCATAATTTGAAGTTAAACTAAATTTATGTCGAATAAATCCACAAAAGTTTTAATAGTTGATGACAATGAAGATGTTTTGTTAGCTGCGAAGTTGCTTGTAAAATCATATGTGGGAATAGTGCATACAGAAAAGAACCCGCAAAATATTCCGCAGCTTCTTAAAAATGAAAATTACGATGTAATATTTTTAGATATGAACTTTACCGAAGATATGACCAGCGGCAGGGAAGGATTTTATTGGCTGAATGAAATTCTAAAAAGCGATCCCTCGGCTGTTGTTATTTTAATTACTGCCTTCGGCGACATTGAAATGGCTGTTAAAGCCGTTAAAGAAGGCGCTACGGATTTTGTGCTGAAACCATGGCAAAATGAAAAATTTTTAGCTACACTTTCATCTGCATTAAAACTAAGACAATCTAAGCTCGACCTGGAAAATGTTTTAACGCAGCAAAAGCAGTTATTTGCGGACATCGATAAAAAATATCACGACCTTGTAGGAGTCTCGGCTCCAATGCAGAAAGTTTTTCATACAATTGAAAAAGTAGCGAAGACGGAAGCGAATGTTTTAATTTTAGGAGAAAACGGAACCGGGAAAGAACTTGTTGCGCGAGCGCTCCACAGGCAATCGGAAAGATCGGATAAAGTTTTTATACGAGTGGATATGGGAGCTTTAACTCCTACTCTTTTTGAAAGTGAATTATTCGGTCATGTTAAAGGATCATTTACGGATGCAAAAGAAGACAGGGCCGGCAGGTTTGAAGTTGCATCCGGCGGCACGCTTTTTCTAGACGAAATTGGAAATATACCGGTTGAGCTTCAGGCTAAACTTTTAACTATTTTGCAGAACAGGCAGGTAGCGAGAGTCGGTTCAAATAATTATAAGCCGGTTGATATTCGATTAATTTGTGCGACAAATACACCGATTTACCAGATGGTAAAAGAAAATAAATTTAGGCAAGATCTTCTTTACAGAATAAATACTGTTGAAATTCAGATCCCACCTTTGAGGGAACGTAAAGAGGATATCGCACTTTTAGCAGAACATTTCCTTGCAGTTTATAAACAAAAGTATAATAAACCCAGTCTAAGGATAAACCAAACAACAATTAAAAAACTGGAAAATTACAACTGGCCGGGAAACGTTCGCGAACTTCAGCATGCAATTGAAAGAACCGTAATTTTATGTGAAACTGATATACTGCAGCCGGGCGATTTCTTTTTTACATCTCCCGATACTAATGAAGAAAAATTTATTTTCGATACTTATAATCTTGAAGAAGTAGAGAAAATAGTCATCCGAAAAGCTCTCGATGATAACGACGGTAATATTACCAAAGCAGCAAAAGAGCTCGGCTTAACAAGAACTTCATTATATAGGAGAATGGAAAAATACGGACTGTAATAAAAATGATTTAAATGTTGCTATTAGATGCTTAGAAAATATAGCTTTTAGAATCTAAATACGATTATTTTAAGAAAAAAACCTTTAGGATTTTTTTTGAGATTTATAATTAAACCCTATCCAACCTTTTTCTTACTAAAGGAAAGGCTTATTAGTAATTATAACAAAACATAAGAAATGCTATCGTTCACATATTCTAAGACAGAAATAACAAGGAAAAATTTTTAGTGAGAATAAATCCTTCTCGTTGAAAGAGAAGTATTATAGGATGAGTTCAAGTTTGAATAAAAAATACAAAGTTACGAGTAACAAAAGATGTTGCTTAATAAATAAAATTTCTCAAGTATAGGGAGAAAAGCCAAAATAACTTGGGTTAATGTTTATATAAGAATTATTAAATTTATTAAAAACAAAATATTTTGATGAATAGAACTATAACCATTGAATGAAAAATTTTAGATTAAATCTTGTTCTAAGAATTATCCTGCTTGCACTTTCGATTTTTGCTGTGTTTTATGTTTACTACGATACTAATTTCTCGGCAACATTCCTGATTCTTTGCATTTTGATAGTAATGCAAATTTACTTTCTCATCCGGTATGTCGATGTTACCAACCGCGAACTTTCCAAATTCATTGAGTCGATAAAGTATTCGGATTTTTCACAGTCATTTTTAAATCAAAGTTTAGGCGGTTCTTTTAAAGGATTGGCAGCCTCTTTTTCCAACGTTATGAACCAA
The DNA here is from genome assembly GCA_964556005.1 of uncultured Ignavibacteriaceae bacterium. Taxonomy (GTDB): domain Bacteria; phylum Bacteroidota; class Ignavibacteria; order Ignavibacteriales; family Ignavibacteriaceae; genus CAZKUR01. The sequence goes on from CAZKUR010000016.1 coordinate 26,248, forward strand.
ATTCAAAAAGCTCGTTCGGAGAAAGAGGAGAACTTTCAATATCTTCAAACTATCGTTAAACATATAGGTACAGGCTTAATTTCATTTACAGAAGACGGGAATGTTGAAATAGCAAACGAAGCCGCAAAAAAATTATTAAATGTAAATGATATTAAAAATATAAAAAGCCTTAGTTCGGTAAACGATGAATTGGTTAATGCACTTACCAACATTCGAGCCGGTGAAAAAGAACTGGTAAAAATCGGTACTAACGGAGTGATAAAACAACTTTCGCTTTATGCAAGTGAATTTAAGTTGAGAGGGCATAATTTTAAACTAATTTCTTTACAGGATATTAGAACCGAGCTTGAAAGAGAACGGCTTCTCCGAGAACTTGAAATTGCTCATCAGGTTCAAATTAGGTTACTACCAAAAGAAAACCCATCAATTCCCGGTTATTCGATAAATGGAATTTGTCTTCCCGCAAAAGAAGTTGGCGGCGATTATTATGATTTTATCGATCTGGGAAATTCAAAACTTGGCATCGCAATAGGCGATGTTTCAGGCAAAGGATTGCCCGCCGCATTTTACATGACTTTAACGAAAGGTGTTTTTCTTTCACATGCAGGAGTAGAAATGTCTCCGCGTAAAGTTTTGATTGAAGTGAATAAGATGCTAATCAAAACACTTGAGCCGGGAACATTTGTTACTATGTTTTATGCTGTACTTGATTTTGAAAATAATAAAGTGACGTATACCAGAGCCGGACATGAACCGGCTATCTATTTTAATATATCTAAAAATAAAATCGAACTTTTAAGGCCCATGGGGATTGGACTCGGTATAAAGCAAGGTGAGATTTTTGAAAAAAATATCGAAGAGAAAGAATTGGCATTTTCATGTGGAGATGCGCTTATCTTTTATACAGACGGGTTTATAGATGCACGCAATGCACAATTAAATGACTTTGGACGGGAAAGATTATTGAGCTTGGTAAATCAAAATCATCAAAAATCATCTTTGGAAATAATAAATTCTATTTCGAAAAATGTTCTTAATTTCGGCGGGCAAAGTCCACAGTATGATGATATGACAATGATCTCTATCAAGAAATTATAATTTAGTACATTGAATGTTTAGGAAAAATTTTAAGCTTCATGTTGTAATTCGAATTCTAATTTTAAGTCTTACAATAACTGTGCTTTTTTATCTAATTCTAAACTCAAATAAGATTGCAACATCTATCATTCTGTTACTTTTGATTATTTATCAAATATATTCTTTAGTTCATTTTGTCGATAAAACAAACCGCGATCTTGCCAGGTTCCTGAATGCTATTGAGTATTCCGATTTTTCTCAGACTTTTGCTGATAATTCCTTCGGCTCCTCATTTAATAAATTGAACGAATCATTTAACAGGGTAATTGAAAAATTCAGAAGTGCCAGAAGTGAAAAAGAAGAACACCTCCGGTATCTTGAAACTGTTATGCAGCATGTTGCAGTCGGTCTTATTGCTTATGATCAAAACGGGGATATACAATTCATAAATAATGCGGCTAAAAGAGTGCTTAATGTACCTAACATTCCAAACATTACCGGCCTTCATAAATTAGGTAACAATTTTGTGGAAGCACTTTTCTCAATAAAATCGGGAGACAGGAAAACTCTAAAAATTATTGAGGAAAACGATATAATACAATTGGTAATTTCCGCAATTGAATTTAAGCTTAGAGATAAAAGGTACACACTCGTTTCGCTGCAGAATATTCAAAGCGAGTTGGAAGAAAAAGAAATGGAAGCCTGGCAGCAACTGATTAGAGTTCTTACTCATGAAATTATGAATTCTATCACTCCGATTTCTTCTCTTGCCTCGACAATGAAACAAATCCTAAAGCATGATGACTTAAAAGGAAAATATCTTGACGAAGAAACTATGGGTGATGTAAGCAGTGCGGTAAATGCAATTGAAAGAAGAAGCGAAGGGCTGATACATTTTGTCAACAGCTACAGGAATCTTACGAAAATTCCGAAACCTAATTTTCAAATTTTTCCAATCCATACTTTGTTTCAAAGAATTAGAAAATTACTGGAGCATGATTTAAAGAAGAGGCAAATTAGTTTTCACGTTTCAGTAAAACCCGAAACATTGGAAATCACTGCCGACCCGGAGTTGATAGAACAAGTGATTTTAAATTTAATTATAAATGCAGAGCAAGCATTAACGGAAATTAGTGAACCAAAGATTTCTTTATCAGCCCAGCTTGATGAAAAAGGCAGGGTGTTGATTAAAATAATCGACAACGGTCCGGGAATTACGGAAGAAGTTATGGAAAAGATATTCATACCGTTTTTTACTACAAAAAAATCCGGTTCAGGAATCGGCTTAAGTTTAGCCCGTCAGATTATGAGATCTCACAGAGGCAGCATCCGCGTTACTTCAAATCCAAATGTGGAAACTGTTTTTACTTTGAGATTTTGAAAAGACAGTCAATCCGTTGCCCCGATTTACATTTCAGATATTATAATAATATTTTGCAAACCAATATTTCTGGTGGACATATGTATAGCAGGAAATTGATTTAATTGAAGTGGCGCCCATCCGTTTGATGGATCCCACCGCTGACGGGTAAAATTTAATGTCGTAATAACTCCGCCGCCGCGCAGAAAATCTATCTCGATAAAGAAAAAGTTTTTTGTTTGAAGCTATGTTCAACTTTTTCTTTTCCGGGTTAGATTACGGTCCATGCATTTTTATTTTGAATAAAATCCTGCCGAAAACCAGCCGCACCAGTGCCTTAAAGAAAACGGTGCAGTCAATCCCATATGAGTATGTTTTATCGGAATAACTCCTTCAGTCCACGAATCCGAATAAGCGAACAATTTTCCGTTCAATGTTTTTCCCTCAAGCTTTTTGAATATTTTGGTGATAGTCAATAACCCGAAGGGGACGGAATATTGCCCGCACCAAAGCGGAGTAATTTTTTTACTATTTGGTTTTTTCCAAAGATCATCAGTCAGTTTTTCAATTTTGTTTTGGGTTAGTGAACCGTCAAAACATTCATTTGCAATTTCTTTGTCTCTGTCGGTAGCTTCTTTATGAGATTTAATATCCATTCCGTAAGGATAATTGTCGAAGTCAATTCCATAATGATCCGCGTCTGTAGAAACCAAGAAGAAAATATCTTTACCGGGCTTTAGATTTTTTTCTTTAATATATTCGTTTAAAATATCCGAAAGCTGATTTGAGATCTGATTCATTCTATCAAAAGACATCCCGGTCACCATAATTGGAATAATCTTAACATTCCTGTTATAATATTGTAAGAACGGAACCAAAGCTTCAATCGAGTGTTCAATTGTTTGAGCTTTATTACTTACTATGAAATAATTTTTATCGAGCTTGCTTTTTATAAACTCCCTGAGAGGAGAAATTTTCACATTATGGTAAGGCCCATGCCATTCTTTAAAGCTGTCAAAGATTAAAACATTACGCGGGTCATTCATCGCTTTTCTTACAGTCCCGTGAGTTACTCCAAAAATTACAACTTCTTTTGCGTGAATTAATTTGTAAAGAGGATAGTAAATTTTCGCAGCGTATAAATAATCGTCGTGAGGCGAAATTGCTGCGACTAAATTTTCCGGAGAATAATTAAGCTTCGGATTTTCATTTGATTTTAAATAGCTCATCAAACTGTCCATTTCAGATGGAAGCCAGCAGAAGCCGACACTGTCTCTTATCGGCCTAACGTTTTGTGCTGATGTATTGCTCATGTTTAAAAATAATAAAATGGAAAGAAGTAAAATTAAATGTTTCATGATTTTTTTATAAAGTTTTAAAATAAATTAAAATCATACAATAAATTAATAAAAGTTAAAGCAAAGGTATAGAAGTTTAAATAATTGTTTAAACTAATTTTGAAAAGAAACTAATTATTAACAATCTTTAAATTTTTGATAATAACAGAAATATAAAGTGGGTGGCCAAAAAGAAGGGAAAAGTCATTGCGAGTTACCGAAAAAAGCCTTGCCTTTATTTATCAAATGAATGACAAAGTGTAGTTGTAAATAAGGAGATACAGGTATTTTAAATCATCAGTATGACTCTTATTAATGAATCGCTAACAATTTAAATTTTATTATTAGCTGTTATGCAAGAGACATAATTAAAAATTGAGGGAACAAAAATCTATATGCGGTTATAAATTTTTATTAATCTTCAATACTTAAGCATCAGAATTATCATCCCCAAAACAACACAGAACAAATATCGGGCAACAGGATCATGTATCCGGTACCCCAATTTCCCGTCTGTTCATCATTTATGGCATCCCAATTGCTAATAATTGTTAATTAATATTAAATATCAACTAGTTTATTTGATTAATTTCGAATAAACTAATTTTTTGTTTTGAAAATATCTCTTTCATGAGAATACGTAATTTCATTTGAGATAAAAAAGGAATGAAATGCACAAAATAATTTCCGCAAAATTTATAGCTCCCAATATAAAACAATTCAAAATAGAAGCCCCAAAAATTGCACTAAAACGCAAACCGGGGCAGTTTGTAATTATCAGAGTTGACAATTACGGCGAAAGAATTCCGCTCACAATTGCCGATTCCGATCCTCAAGCCGGAACTATTACTCTAATCGTTCAGGGTATTGGAAAGACTACTACTGTTTTGAATCATAAAGAAAGCGGCGATACAATTTCCGACGTTGTAGGTCCGCTTGGCAAACCGTCTCATATTGAAAAGTTTGGAACAGCAATCAGCATCGGCGGCGGAGTCGGGACGGCTATCGCTTATCCCACTGCAGTTGCTTTGAAAGATGCAGGCAATCATACCATCTCTATTATCGGCGGCAAATCAAAGGAGTATGTTATACTTGAAGATGAAATGAAAAACGTGTGCGATGAAGTTTATGTTACTACCGACGACGGCAGTTATGGTTTCCATGGATTTGTTACCGAAAAATTACAAGAAATTATAGATGCAAAAAGGCAAATAGATTTTGTCCTTGCAATCGGTCCAATACCAATGATGAAAGCAGTTGCCGAAGTTACCCGTCCAAAAAAGATAAAAACTGTCGTAAGCTTAAATCCGATTATGGTTGACGGTACGGGAATGTGCGGCGGATGCCGTGCAACGGTTAACGGTAAAACTGTTTTTGTGTGCGTAGACGGTCCTGAGTTCGATGCACACAAAGTTGATTATGAAACTTTGGTAAAAAGAAACAGGACTTACAGGAAAGATGAAGAAGAAGCTTATAAAAATCATCTTTGTCAATACGAGCAATATACAAAAGCCGGAGTTGAACTTACATAAAAAATAAACTTAACTTTCAAGGTTAGCATATTGTTCATACCGGGCAACTTTGAAGGTTTCAAACATCAGTAACCATCGAGGCTGCATCCTGTTAATTCCTGCGTTAGCCTCGGGGGTTGCTGATTAAATAAATAAGATAATAAAAGGTTTAAAATATGCCCTCACTTTCAAATAAAGAACGAATGAAGATCCAGCGTCAGCAGATGCCTGAACAGGATAATGTTAAAAGAAGAAGCAACTTTGATGAAGTTAATATAGGATTTACTGAAGAGCTTGCCAAAATGGAAGCGCTTCGGTGTATTCAATGTCCAAAACCTACTTGTGTTGCCGGTTGCCCGGTTGGTGTTAAAATCGGTGATTTCATTTCGTTAATTGTCGAAGGCGATTATCTCGGAGCCGCTGCAAAAATTAAAGAAGATAATCTGCTCCCTGCTATTTGCGGAAGAGTTTGCCCGCAGGAAGAACAATGTGAAATTAAATGTGTAGTAGGAAAGAAAAACGAGCCTGTTGCTATTGGAAGACTTGAAAGATTTGTAGCCGACTATGAAAGGGATACAGTTGGAATAAGGACTCCGCAGGTGGCTCAAAAGACAGGAAAGAAAATTGCGATTGTCGGAAGCGGCCCGGCCGGATTAAGCTGTGCCGGAGACTTGATTCAAAAAGGGCATGAAGTTACCGTATTCGAAGCGCTGCATGACTTAGGTGGAGTATTAATTTACGGCATTCCTGAATTCAGGCTTCCGAAAGATATTGTTAAAGCGGAAATCGATTCTCTTAAAAATTTGGGAGTCGAATTTGTTACCAATGCAGTTATCGGGCTTACCGATACGATTGACGAACTTATGCAGAATGGCTATGATGCTGTTTTTATTGCAGTTGGTGCGGGACTTCCTTATTTCATGAATATCCCCGGTGAAAATTTAAGCGGTGTATATTCATCGAATGAATTTCTTACAAGAGTGAATTTGATGAAAGCATATAAATTCCCTGAATTCGATACCCCTGTATTTCATTGCAAAGATAAAAACGTGGCGGTTTTCGGCGGCGGTAATACCGCAATGGACGCTGTTAGGATTTCAAAAAGACTTGGTGCAAAAAACGCTTACATAATTTACAGAAGGTCCGATGTCGAAATGCCTGCGAGAGCAGAAGAGATTCATCATGCTAAAGAAGAGGGAATTGAATTTGTTTATTTATCTAATCCTGTAGAATTTATCGGTGATGAAGATGGTTGGCTAAAAGGAGCTAAGCTTCAGAAAATGGAATTAGGCGAACCCGATGCTTCCGGCAGAAGAAGACCCATTCCTATCCCGGGGTCGGAATATGTACTTGATCTCGATATGGCAGTAATAGCAATCGGCAACGGCTCAAACCCGATTATTCAAAAGACCACTCCCGATTTGAAATATAACAAATGGGGAAACATAGTTGTTGATGAAGAGACGATGCATACTTCGAAGAAAGGTGTTTTTGCAGGCGGTGATATTGTAACCGGCGGTGCAACTGTAATTCTTGCAATGGGTGCAGGAAGAAAAGCCGCCCAGGCAATTGATGATTATTTGAAAGCCGCTGAAAGTAGTCAGACCCCGAAGAATTTGGTTTGAATGCCGTTCCAACGGAATGAGCAGCCGGGCTCTGCGAGCGAGCCTCGCCAAGGGCGGGATTCGAAAAATTAAAAGCGCATCGCAATATATTATTTATTGAATAAGAATTATCTAAAAATTTTTATTAAGTCTATTTACATTGCACTCCTAACGGAGTGCTTTTTTTTGTTTAGGCCTATTTTTTTACAAACATTTTGCTCCTATGGAGCAATTTTTCTTCTTAATTAAGTACATCGCAAAGTTATATCCTGTCGATGAGACAATTTTTGAAGTTCAAGAAAAGACTAAAATATTTTTCCTCAAGATTTTGGATCTCAATTAGGTGTGAATGAAAAAGTTTTAAATTTTTGTCAGATATTATGGACACGCATTAATTTTAAATTTTCCTTATCATATATTTTTTTATAAAAATTGAAGTTAAGGTTTCTCATATTATTCTTTTCGATAAATTCAACAAGTTGTGGCCTAAAAGTTAAACTTATGCATTTCGTATTTGGCAAAGCGCAAAACATAAGTATTTACTCAATGCTATTAGCTCAAAGCAAAATTACTTTCCCATTTACAAAAGATTTCCCTTATATCCTATTTCCTTATACTTTAAATGACCTATAATAAATTACCGATAACCAGCTACAATGTCTGCCTTGTCCTGAAACATTGGTCGAGGATCCGGTATCCTGCAATTTCGCAAAAACTCCGCAAACAACATCAATTCCATTACTTTCCATTCATCAACCAACTTTCTGAATTGATAACGATATTTTCCAACCTTAAGAAATCCTTAAAAAACTTTTGAATATAAATTGAAAATTGAATAAAATTTCTAAAAAAGGTACTTTATTTCATGGCATTTAATATGACAGCATTCCAAAGAAATAATAAACGAATATTAACAAATCGCAAAGGGGAATAAAGATGTCAAAAATCGCCGTCATTGATGATGATCCCGATATACTCGACGCAAGCAGTATTGTGCTTACCTCAAAAGGACATGAAGTAATTACTGCATCTAATCCTGAAGACGGGTACAGGCTTGTTAAAGAAGAAAATCCCGATTTAATCATCCTGGATGTTATGATGAAAGAACCGGATGACGGGTTTTTCCTTGCACAAAAATTCCGAGCCGATAATATTCAAACCCCAATTATTATGTACACATCAATTTCAAAGGCTGTCGGGATGGACTATGCAAAAAGCGAAATGGTTCCCGTAGATGAATTCATCGAAAAACCGATTTCACCTAACCAATTAATTGAAAAGGTGGAAGAATTACTTCACCTGCATCCTAAGGAGTAAGAACATGTTAGTAACAGAAAAAAATCAACTCTCGGAGGATATCGAGAAGTTAGTTGAATTGTACGGAGACAAGCGTTCATCGCTGCTGCAGATACTCCAGGCAATTCAAAAAAAATATCACTTCATTTCTGATTTTGCACAGCAGGAGGTAGCAAGACTTTTAAATATTCACCCGGTTGAAGTCTACAGTACCATTTCATTTTACGCTTTCTTAAAACTAAAGCCGGGTGGAAGAAATGTCGTCAGGCTCTGTAAAACAATTTGCTGCGATCTCCAGGGGAAAACCGATATTGAAGTAGCAGTAAAAAGAGAACTGGGAATTGAGTTTGGTGAAACTACAAAAGACAGAAGGATCACGCTTGGATATACAAACTGCCTTGGAATGTGCGATGTCGGGCCGGCTATGCTGGTTAATGAAAGAGTCTTCACACAGCTCGATACCGAATCCGCAATTAAAATTTTGAATGAGCTAAAATAGGAAACATCTATGGAAGAATTATTAACAAATAATAAAATGAAAAGATCGGGCCCTGTTTTATTCAGTAAATATAAAAGAGGAGCCGGCATTGCCAAAGCCCTGGAACTCGGCAGACAGAAAATTCTTTTTGAAATTAAGGAATCCGGGCTTAAGGGAAGAGGAGGAGCAGGATTTCCTACCTCAACAAAATGGATGTTGACTGCCGCTTCTACTGCCGAACATAAGTTTGTCGTTTGCAATGCAGACGAAGGAGAACCCGGCACATTTAAAGATCGGGTCCTTTTAATTGAATATCCGGAACTGGTTTTCGACGGATTCGTTATTGCCGGTTATGCAGTCGGTGCGGAAAAAGGTATTGTTTATCTCAGAGGTGAATATGAATATATGCTTGAATATCTTGAGAATTACCTGAAACAAATGAGGACGGATAACCTGTTAGGCAATAATATTTTGATGAATGAGAACTTCAATTTTGAAATTGAAATCCGTCTCGGTTCAGGTGCTTATGTATGCGGTGAAGAAACTGCTTTAATGGAATCGCTAGAAGGATACAGGGGCGAGCCGAGAAACCGCCCGCCTTATCCCGTTAATACCGGCTACATGAGCTATCCGACAATCGTTAACAATGTAGAAACGTTATCAGCTGTTCCTCATATTTTATTAAAAGGCGGAAGTTGGTATAATACATTCGGAACAAGCAAATCGACAGGTTCAAAACTATTTTCGGTTTCCGGCGATTGCAATAAACCCGGTGTTTACGAACTTCCCTGGGGAACTAAGATAAGCGAACTATTAAAATTAGTCGAAGCTGAAAATACTAAAGCAGTTCAAGTAGGCGGAGCCTCGGGAATATGTTTACCTAAATTTCAATTTAACAGAACTCTTGCTTACGAGGATGCAGCTACAGGTGGATCGATTATGATTTTTAACGAAAGCAGGAACATGTTGCACATCTTAAGAAATTTTCTTGAATTTTTTGTCGAAGAATCATGCGGGCAGTGTACTCCCTGCAGGATAGGAAATGTGAAACTTCTTGAGGGTGTCGAAAAAATTGAACAAAACGATTATACATTCGCCTATATAAATAAGCTAAAAGAACTCGGAGGAACTATGCAGGTCGCTTCAAAATGCGGTTTGGGACAGTCAAGCCCGAATGCATTTTTATCTATTCTCGAATTTTTTAAAGATGAAGTTTTTCATACAAAAGTCGACGGAGGGGAAAATGGAAAAGAGAGATAAATCAAGAATCCCGGTCAGCCAGCAGAGATCAAATGTAGAGGCCGTAACCGATACTACTATGATGGGCGGGAAAATAACGGTTGAAATAAACGGTGAAAAAGTAACGGTTCCGTTCGGCACATCCATACTTGAAGCGTGTAAAAAAAATCACATTCATATCCCAACTTTATGTCATCATCCCGATTTATGTCTTGCCGGTGTTTGCAGAATTTGCGTAGTCGATGTTGAAGGAATGAGAACACTTCAAACCGCCTGCACTTTCCCGATTACCTCTCCGATTAAAGTGCGGACATCCACACCGATGGTCAGAAAAGCAAGACGGCATATCATCGATCTTCTTTTAAGCGAACATTACGGTGAGTGTTATTCATGTGTAAGAAATCAAACTTGCGAACTCCAGCAGTTGGCAAAAGAATATGGTGTAGAGAGTTTTTCTTTTGGACATGTTGATGAACCAAAGTTTGAAGTTGACCGCTCTTCGGTTGCGGTTATCAGGGATATAAATAAATGCATTCTCTGCAGGCGTTGTGTACGTACATGTATCGATTTGCAGGAAGTTGGTGTTTTAGAGGCAATCGACCGCGGCCACGATACTCACATCGGAACTTTTCTCGATAAGCCGCTTGCAGATGTAATTTGTATAAGCTGTGGACAGTGCATTAATAGATGTCCTACCGCTGCATTAAGAGCAAACGATCCGTCTGATGAGATATGGGCAGCGATTGACAATCCGAAAAAACATGTTATTATTCAAACTGCACCGTCTCCCCGTGCTGCAATTGGTGAAGAGTTTGGCTTTGAAGCAGGGCATTCATTTACGGGAGAATTAAATACTGCATTGAAAAGAATCGGGTTCGATATGGTATTCGATACTAACTTCACTGCCGATTTAACTATTATGGAAGAAGGAACCGAACTACTGAATAAACTGAAGAAAGTTTTAGTCGATAAAGATACGAATGTAAAGCTTCCCCAGTTTACATCCTGTTCGCCTGGATGGGTAAAATTTATCGAACATTTTTATCCTGAATATCTTGATTATTTATCTACTGCAAAATCTCCACAGCAAATGTTTGGGGCAGTCATAAAAACTTTTTATGCAAAAGAAGCCGGGATCGATCCGGCTGATATTGTAACTGTTGCACTTATGCCTTGCTCGGCAAAAAAATTCGAATGCAACAGGCCGGAAATGAAGGCATCGGGATTTAAAGATGTAGATTACGGTTTAACTACCAGGGAAATGGCACAAATGATTAAAGAAGCAGGTATTTATCTTCCCGAAATGCCAAAATCGAATTTCGATGAACCGTTCGGTGAAGCATCCGGCGCCGGATTAATTTTCGGAGCCACAGGCGGAGTAATGGAGTCTGCTTTAAGAACAGTATATGAACTTGTAACCGGAAGGGAAGTACCGTTTGAGAATTTAAGAATCGAACCATGCAGAGGCTTTGAAGGAATAAAACAATCTTCTGTTAAGCTTGAAAAATGCAAAGCTGAATTTTCGTTCCTTGATGGTGTAGAATTGAAATTTTTAGTGGCGCATGGAACGGCTAATGCAAAGAAGGTTATGGAGCTGTTAAGAAAGGGAGAACTGAACGATATTCACTTTGTAGAAATTATGGCATGCCCGGGCGGTTGTTTGGGCGGCGGCGGTCAGCCGATTCCGACTACGGAAGAAATAAGAAAAAAGCGCGCAAAAGCAATTTATGAAGAAGAAGAATGGCAGTCAATTAGGAAATCGTTCGAGAATCCACATATTAAATACATCTATGAGAAGTTTTTAACGGATGGACCTTGCGGTAAACTTTCTCACAAATTGTTGCATACGCATTATACAAAAAGAGGAAAATATATAGCCTGAAATTTTTGAATAAAAATCAGTTCAGGGGTTAAGATGATGATTTTAGTTCCATCCTGGGCGCATAACTATGATGCTTTCTGGGATGAAATAAAGAAAAGAAATTTTTGGTTTATCAAGCTGAGATACGGTGCAGCGTTAATGCTCATCGTGTTTCTCCTTGTTGCGGAATTTATTTTGAGAGCTTCATTCTCACCAGTTCAGATAAGAGCTTTAATCATAATAACCTTATCGATATTAGTTTATAACATTATTTTTCAAAGTACGCGGCACAGTCCAAAATGTGTCCCGGGTAAATTTAATCAACTACATTTTTCTTTCCTCCAAATACTTTTAGATTTAACTGCACTAGGTCTGCTGGTTTATTATACGGGAGGAATTGAGTCTCCGCTGTACATGCTTTTTGTTTTTCACATGATAATCGGCAGTCTGATTTTACCTGGCAGAGTTATATATATAATAGCCGTCGTAATCGTTGTTGGGTTTTGTTCGCTGGTGTACCTCGAATTTTTAAAAGTAATACCTCATTACGCAGTGAGCGGATTGATCTTTGAACCAATCTATAGTAATGCACATTATGCGTTGGCTTTCGCGACTGTTTTTGCTTTTGTAATGCTTATGAGCGTTATACTTGCAAATAGAATCGCACATCAGCTTTATAAGATAGAGCAGGATTTAGTTGAGTCATTCGATAAATTAGCCGAAGCCGAAGTCGAAAAACAAAAGTATATAATGGGTATCGTTCATGAAATTAAATCTCCCCTCGTTGCGCTTCATTCATACCTCGAAATTATTCTTCAGAAAATAATCGGCCCTCTTGATTCAAAAGTTGAAGCAAAGTTGTTGCGGGCAAAAATAAGGTCCGATGAAGCAATACAATTGACTAATAACGTACTCAAAGTATCTAAATTGAAATTACTTGATGAAGTAACCTTGCAGACAATGGACTTTAGAGAAATTTTATATGCGGTTTATAAAAAGATGAAAGTGAACATCCAGGCAAAAAATATCGATTATAAGTTCTCTGATTCGAGGCATAATAAAACACCGGTTTTGGGAGATAAACTTTTGATTGAAATTGCTTTATCAAACTTGATCGGCAATGCAATAAAATATAATGACGATAAAGGAATAATTGAAGTCAAGCTTTCGGATGTTCAAGACGGTATCAATTTAGAAGTTGTTGATAACGGGATCGGAATTCCGCAAGAAGAGATGCCGAAGATCTTTAAAGATTTTTTCAGGGCAAGCAATATTAAAGATAAAACTTACGAAGGCTCAGGACTTGGACTTTCGATTGTTAAACAAATTGTTGAGAGACATGGTGGAAGCATAAAAGTTGAAAGTCCATCAAGACTCGGTTCCGAAAAAAATCCAGGCGCTTCATTCACAATTACGCTCCCTTATAATTTTAAAGAAAAAAATGATCATACAGGTGAATGAATTAAAAATTGATGAACAAATTAGGAGGATAAAATGGATACAACATGTAAAAAAGCTTTCATTATAATCTTTGGGATTCCTATTGTTTTATCTTTGATGGTCGGATGGATTTTTTTAGGTGGCGAAACAATTAGAGGCGGATGGTTCGACGGAGTCTTCGATAATTTCAGCCTGATGTGGATTCCCACCGTCCTCATTTTAATTGCAGGCGGAATTATCGACAGGTTTATTTTTAGCGGTTCACTGCTAAATTGTTTCGAAAAGAAAACTGAAAAGAAGATTAATTAATCTTACTTTATACAGATTCAATTTTTAGTTTAAAGGGTGCTCAAAAAAAAGTCATTACGAACGAGTCCTCTCCATAGGAGTCCTTTGGACGAGTGAAACAATCTCACCGTTCATTATCTAATCAATAGAGATTATTTCACGCGATCTTCTAATGCCTGACAACGTGAGGCAAGTTTCTGGCATAGCCATTCCTTAGGAAGTAATGACAAAATTACTTTTGTTTATCCTCTAATTCAAAAATATCTATTAGGTAATATAAGTTAATAACCAAATGGATTGACTGTAATTGATTTAATTGGATTTAGATTAATGAAATTTTTTATTTTGTTTTTGACAGTTATTGGAATAGTAATCTTTGCAAATGTTAGTGCTCATTCACAGGATAAATCTATCATCACAGGAAATGTGCTCGATTCAGAATCTAACCTGCCTCTATCAAATGTCAATGTTGTAGTATCGGATAATAATTTTTCAACAACCACAAATAACTTAGGAAAGTTCAGCATTAAAAATATCCCGCCGGGTACTTATCAAATTACATTCTCATTCATCGGTTATCATTCACAACAGTTAAATATTAAAATAGAAAAGAATGAAACGCAAAAAGTACGGGTTAAATTAGAACATTCGCCTGTTAGGTTAGGCAGTGTCGTAGTTACCAGTACAAGATTTTCTAAAACAATCAAAGATATAGCGATACCATTTGAAATTAGAGATTACGAAGAAATTCAGGAATCTCCTGCAGTTACTCCTTCGAATTTATTGGCTGATATTCCAGGCGTGTCGTTGGAAAGAGATGGAATCTGGGCAACTACTATTAATATACGGGGGTTGAGCAGGTCGGATTTTATTATATTAATTGACGGTGACAGGATTGAAACTGCGCCTGACATTTCCGCAGCACTTTCTTTAATTGACCTAAATGATATTGAGCGGATTGAAGTAATAAAAGGTGGCGCATCTTCGCTTTACGGAAGCGGTGCACTCGGCGGTATAGTCAATTTTATATCCAAAGAACCGCGCTATGCAGAAGAAATAAATATCAAAGGAGGTTTGAACAGCAGTTATAATTCCGTCAATACAGGCAACTCGCAAAATCTTTCGTTTAATATTTTTTCACGTGCATGGAATTTAAAGTTAAATGGAAGCTTGAGAAATGCCGGTAATACCGGAACACCTGCCGGGGTACTGGAAAACAGTCAATACCATGATAATAATTTTTCTTCCCTGCTTTCTGTTAAATCTGCTGAGGATCAAAATTTAAGAATAAATTATCAACGGTACTATGGGCATGATATAGGCATTCCGGGAGGTTACCCTCTTTTCCCGGATAATGCTCACGTTAAATACACAAAGGTTGAAAGGGACTTATTCAGCAGTGAATATTCAATCAAAAATTTAACTGAATTTTTTACTAAACTTTCATTTAAATATTACAACCAAAATATCTACAGGTTTGTTGAAAATATTCCTTACCAGGTTCAAAGGCCGAATCCTTTAACGCAGATAAATGTGGAAAAGATAACACCCAATGCAAGACATTATTTAAATGGATTTAAGCTTGAAACCAATTGGTTAATCGATAATTCAAATTACTTAATTGCAGGAGTGGATATCTGGCAGCGAGATCTCGACAGCCGTAGAGAAAAATATCTTCAAATAACTTCATATGATTCAACAGGAACAATTGCAAATGTTCAAAATCAAATTATCGGCGAAAGACCTTTACCGGAAGCATCTTATAGAAGTAGCGGTCTTTTTTTACAGGAGGATATAATTCTAATTCCAAATAAATTTACTTTAACCTTCGGCGGACGAATTGATAAAATAAACATAAAAAATAAAGATGTATATAACCCGGTTTATATAACTACCACCGGATCTATTCCTGCAATAAATAACAATCCGGCAAACCGAACATTATACTGGAAAGCTTCTTCGGAAAATGATATAAGCTGGAGCGGAAGCGTTTCGGCTTTGTATTCATTATTCAATAATTTTAATTTGACCTTAAGCTTAGCAAGATCGTTTAGGTCGCCTTCACTTGAAGAAAGATTTCAATACATTGACTTAGGAAATATATTAGAAGTTGGAAATCCAAATTTAAAACCTGAGAAAGGAATCTTTATGGATTTAGGTTTAAAAATCTGGGAAGAAAAATTTTCGTTTTCAGGCAGCGTATTCTTAAACAAATTAAATGATCTTGTCACCGAAGTAAATGGTACATTTGAGAACAGGCCTGCAAAGATTAATGAAAATATCGGCCGGTCAATGCTTTACGGTTATGATTTTGGTTTTGAATATAATTTTATTGGCGATTTGGTTCTTTACGGATCGGGTGCATATGTGCGTGGAGAAGATACTCAGAATCATTTGGATTTGCCGTCTATTCCTCCATTGAACGGAAAGCTGGGAATCAAATCTCCGGTATTTAATTTTATTAATATTGATTTATGCGGAATATTTTTTTCGTCACAAAATAGAATTGCCTTCGGTGAAACGGCGACCCCCGGTTATTCTTATTTCAATTTATATATTTCGTCTTTCCCGGTTAATTTTGATCAAGCAGAAATAAAAATTTTTTCCGGCGTAGAAAACCTTACAAATAAGAATTACAGAGATCATTTATCCACAAACAGAGGCTTAATTACCGTCGAACCCGGAAGGAATTATTATTTAAAGTTGAGTGTAAATTGGTAACATATTACTTAAAAATTTATGTAACTCATTTTATGTTTTTGAATTGCCACGACCTTTAGAGTCTGTGTAAAAATTAGGTTGACTTGGTGGCTGACCAAGAGAAGAAAAAAAGTCATTGCGAGAAGCGAAGCTGCGAAACAATCTTTTATTTTTAATACAAAAGTGGGATCACTTCACTTTACTCGTGATGACGAAATTACCAGTCAGGTCTCGTCGACCTGACGAGGTTGACGGACTTTTTGATCTGCCACCAAATCAGAAGCAGTTTTTGCATAAGTTCGATTATCAAATATTTTTTTTATTGTTCAATATTTAATGAGTAATCAGTCAATGAGAATAAATTCAGTTATCAATATTAAATATCTAACTATCGATGTTTGTTATCCTTCATCCATCTTCCATCAACCGTCTCCCGTCATTCTATGAACTGGTTTACTTTAGCATTTATCTCCGCGTTATTCTCGGCGGCGGCAGCAATCTCTCAAAAGAAAATTCTATTTGAACTTTCCGCGTTGGATTTTTGCTTCCTCCTGGCGATATTCAATTTCATTTTCTCGATACCCTTTTTCATTGGAGTTAATTTCGCTTCATTAAATTTTTCAAGTCTTATGATATTATTTGTTAAAAATATTTTAGGAGCATTTGCTTTTTTATATGTTATGCTTTCAATAAAAAATCTTGAGATAAGCAAAGCGCTCCCGCTGCTTGCTTTAACCCCGGGTTTTGTTGCCCTATTTGCATTTATAACTATAGGCGACTCGATTTCACAAATTGAGGTTGCCGGAATAGTTTTATTATTGATAGGAACATATCTTTTAGAGTTAAAATCGATTCAGGCAATGTTTGAACCATTCCAAGCATTTTATAAAAACAAAAATTACCGCTATGTTTTAATCGCTTTAATTTTATTAACTACGACTTCCATATTAGATCGTTACCTGTTAAATAAAAGTAATAAGACAATTACCCCTGTTGAATTTATGGCTTTCCAGCAGTTTTTTCTTGCTGTTATTTTTGCGGCTATTTATCTTTTCTCAAGAAAGAATCTAAAAAAACTAACTACTTCCGTTAATAAAAACATTTGGTATTGGATAATAATTGTCGCAGTTCTCACAATCGGGTACAGGTATACACAAATCGAAGCAACAAAGTTAACCCCGGCAGCAATCGTGCTGGCAGTTAAAAGAATTTCAGTTTTCATTGCCGCAATTATCGGCGGCAGAATATTTAGGGAAAAGAGATTGCTCGTTAAAGCTGCAGCGGCAGCAATAATCATTGCAGGTGCAATTCTAATATCGGGTTATTGATTATCAAACAAATTAAAAGCAAAGGGCTTAGCGAAAAAAATAAAATGGATTGAGTAGAATATATCGTTATACAATTTGCACTTTACCCTTTGTGATTATCAATTCATACTCTTCTAAACAAAGATTAAATCGCTAACACCATTTAATAAATAAATTTCATAAATTTAACCATACCTATTTCTAATTATTAAAATCATTTCAGGAGATACTTTATGTGGCAAGGATGGATGACATTCGGCGTCGGGCTCTGGCTTATTGCTTCAGGCATTAGGGTCGATTTTCAGGCGCCAATAAATTTAATGGTTTGTGGAATTCTCGCAATCATTTTCGGTTTCTCAGCCTTTAAAAATTGGATGCAATTCGCCGTTGGTTTTCTGGGCATTTTTGCTGTTATAATGGCCCTGGCAATCAACCCTTCATTTGACTTCAGTGTTATATATTATGTTATCGGTGGATTAATTACTGTTTTAAGCTTAATGAATGCTCCGCAAAAAGAATGGAAACATTTACTTGAGTAAATTTATTTCAAATTATGATAACCAACTTTTATTAAAAGAAATCCGTTTAAATTGAAAAACATTTTCAAACAGATCCCCAAAGATGTGCCGCGGGAATTAATCGAAATTCTTCAAGAGAACAATACAGTTAGAATTGAAAGGATAGTATCCCGCGGACAAAATTCACCCAAAGAATTTTGGTACGATCAGGATGAAAATGAATGGGTAATCTTATTGAAGGGGAGTGCTGTTTTGCTATTCAAAGATAAAAACAAAATTGTTAAAATGAAGGTAGGGGATTACATAAAAATTCCTGCACATAAAAAACACAGGGTTGAAGAGACAAGTAAAATTGAAGATACAATTTGGTTATGTGTTTTCTATTAACGAAGTTCGCCTGAAACTTTTGCCGATAATTTAATTCAAATCGAAAATTCCACAAAAATTTTTTTGTTATTTTTTTTGTCAATTTGAATAAAATTCAATTCTTTATCTAAAATATTTTGCGCTTAAATAAAAAAAACACTTGACTTAATAATTTCTAAGTTGTAATATTGCACTGAAAATGTTAGCGCTAACATTTTTAAAGACATTTTAAGTTCTTTGAAATAAATCGCCGTAAAGTTTTTTAAGTGAACATTAATGAGAATCAGTAAAAGGAATCTTTAAATAACCTATCATTAAAACAATAGGAGAGGTACATGAAATATAATTTACTTTTTGGACTTCTTGTTATTTTTTCCATTTTGCTTCCACTGGGTGTATTTAATTTATACGCCCAAGAAACTATTGGTGGTCCTTACACTCCTGACAGCCATACTATGTTACTGTTGCATTTTAACGGAAATTTAAATAATGCGTCTTCCTTTTCTGCAACTGGAGTTGGTCATTCCAATAATGCATCCGGCATATTTTACTTAAATAATCCCTTTGATACGGCCTTAGGGCAGGTACTCGGATTAAAAAACGATGCACAATCGGATTCTTCTTACGTTACTGTTGCCGATACATCCTATCTTGATTTAACCGGAAATTGGACAATTGAAGGCTGGATTAATATTTTTACTTTTGGTGAAACAGCCAGTGATTGGAGGTGGGTTCCGCGTCTGGTTATTAAAACCGGTGATGATGTTTTTTGGAGACCGAATTATTTTGTTGAGATGTGGGGTGATTACAGATTTTTTTCAACGGGATACAATGTTTCCGGTGCAGACAGGTGGCCACAGGTTAATTCTCCCAATAATATTCTGCAAGTAGGTCAATGGTACCATCTAACTTTTATTAGAGATACTACCCGGCATATCCTAATACAAATGGTTCATAATTCTCAGAGACAATTAATATCTTTTACAACCGCAGCTTTTGATCCCATCTTGGATAATCCACCGATAACCACTAACCAGCCTGTACATATCGGTTTTGCTGGAGGCGGCGATGATTCCTTCCTAGATGGTTTTGTTGATGAAATAAGGATTAGCGACGTTATTCGGGATTTCCCTGTTCCGCCAATAATAACTGAGGTTACACAATTACAAAATCAAAATTCAAGTGTAACTCAATATGAAGTAGATGCAAATATTATGGCCTTTGCGGCGACCGGTACAATTTCCTCCGCCGAAATTCAATATAGTACCGACGGTGGGAATACGTGGCAGAGTGCCTCAATGTCGGATATGGGTAATAATCAATTTACCGGGTACATACCCCAACAAACTTTAGGAACTATAATTGATTATTATGTGCAGGCAACCGATAATCAAAATAGAACAGCACAGTATCCCGCCGAAGGAAACGGATATTTAACATTTGCAATTTATCAGCCGATGGCTTTGGCTCTTAATTTAGACTTTGAAGAAGGATCAGGAACGCCTATTGACCATTCATATTTCCATAATCCTGTAACTTCACCAAGAGCTTTTGTTTATTCAAATGATGCTGCAGAAGGCTCATATTCGATAGTTCAATCTCCTGATCCGGATGGAATGGATTCCAGCTTTATGAGAGTGAATTCACCGTTCTTAACTTCACCTGATTTTAATGTCAGTCTGTGGTTCAAAGCCGATTCGTTACAGGAATATACCAGATTAATAAATAGACCAATTACAGACGGCAACTGGTATCAAAACAATTACTCAATTAGAACCGAACCCGGTAATACCTTAAATGCAAGATACTATGTTGATCCGAATGTTATACAACCGGACATGTATATTGAATTGAAATTACCTAACGATACTATTCAAACCGATACTTGGTATAAAGTCGTATTCAAGCGTGATTCTACAAAAGCTGTTTTCGAATTATACGATGCAAATAATAATTTGATCGATCAAACAGAGAATGACACGGTTTCAGCATTCCCCCCTGTAAGTGCTACAGCTTCACTTAGAATCGGAAACGGCGGTAATTTAAGCGGAACAAGAGGATTTTCCGGTAAAATCGATCAAGTATTGGTTTACAATAATTTTGAAGGCCAAAATACTACCGGTGTTAAAGATGAAACTACTACAATTCCAAAGAAATATGAACTTTTTCAAAATTATCCAAATCCGTTTAATCCCTCGACTACGATTAAATTCGCTGTTGCAAAAGCAGGACAAGTTCAATTAATAGTATATGATCTGTTAGGCAGGAAAGTAAAAACACTATTTAATGAGAATACTCATGTCGGATATCATACCATTGTATGGGATGGTACAAATGACTATGGTAGTAAGGTTGCAACAGGAATATATTTCTATCAATTGAGAGCGGGTTCGGTTCAACTGACTCATAAGATGATCCTGTTGAAATAAAAATTTAAATCTTTTGTGAGAACCGGTAATAAAATACCGGTCCTCACATTTTGATAATTTTTAAGTGGGAATTGATAAAATGAGAAGAACAAAAACAATCATACTCCTTTCGGTTATTCTAATATTTTCGGCATTAGCAATTTATGATTGTACAACAGGAGTCCAGGATTCGCCGCAGCATGGAATTGTCAGGATTATGTTTAAAGCCGATCCTGCAGACACGGTTCTGATTGAAAAGAGCGATACCTTCTCGGTATCGACAAGATATCAGGCAATATTTATGTTGAAAGTTTTTCAAGGTAGAGTCTATAAAGATTCCGATTTTGCTGTCCTTTATCCGACTATCGAGAGTTATCGCCAGGAAGATGAATTTGTCAATATTATTGCTGTTGATACTTTAGGAAATTACAAAAAATATCAAGTATTTGAATCTTATATCCCACCCGGAAATTATAACAGTTTGGAATTTGGTGTAACACCGGCCAGCGGAATTCCCTTAAAGATTGTAGCTAATTCCGGGAAAACGTTTGAAAACCCAGTTGTACTTCCGCCGGATGAAAGTCTTTTATATCATTTCGATCAGAATTTTACAGTCAATGAAAACAGAGTTACTCAGATAGACGTACAGATCAGTCCCTTCAAGTCGGTTAAAAGATATAAAGATGTTTACAGGTTATACCGTATTATGAAAATAACGGATGTAAATTATTATTAAACCATCAATAAGTTATGGAAAAAAATTTTTACCGTTTTAACTTTTCAAATATTATTAAAATATTCTTGGCAGTAATTTTAATAGTAATATGGAATTCCTGCCAAAAGCCCACATCTCCGAATCCAAACGATCCGCCGAATACCACTTTAGCCAACATCCCGCGGGACGGAGATACATTGTTTGCATTACAAACTTTGTACTGGGACGGCGAAGATAACGACGGTTATGTTAAAGAATATCAATATCGCTACATAACGCATCGTTTGATAAAAGGTGATTCCGTTGTACAAGATTGGAAATATACGGATCAAACAAGTTTGACTATAGCTTTTCTTTCTGACGATGATTTAAATAAGCAGGAATTTGAAGTAAGGGCGGTTGATAATACCGGCGCAGTTGATCCGACACCTGCAATAAAAACCTTTTATTCTAAAAGAACATATTTCCCGATAACCACAATTGAAAAACCAACTAACAATGAAAAATATTTTGCTGAGGACCAAACAACTGATTGGTGGCAGGGAATTGAGTTAATCTATTCAGCCCGTGATCCCGATGAAGAAGGAGGTATTGTGGATTATGCATGGTCGGTAGATAACGGTGATTGGCATTGGACTACTGACACGGCAGTATTCATTCCACCGGGTGAATTTAATCAGCCTCTGACCGGTAAGCATATTATTAGAGCTACTTCGAGGGACAACACAAATCTTATCGATCCTATCGGCGATTCTGTTATTGTTACACTTGTTAAGCCTACTTTTTCCCGCGATATTCTAATAATAGACGAAACCGACGAAAGCAATTTTCCATTCGGAACGATTCATCCTTCGGATCAGCAAGTAGATCAATTTTATTCGGATATATTTCAAACTCCTTATCAATGGGATTTTAAATCCAGGGGAATTCCGCCCAAAGATACTCTGGGACAATATAAATTAATTGTTTGGCATGCAGACGATTATCCTTCATCCCAGCCTCATAAGATTGTAAACTATACGGATATTCTGGAAGATTACCTGGATGTCGGAGGAAAATTTTTCATGAGCGGATGGAGGATTTTAAAATCTTTCGCATGGGATCAATCCTTTCCGCTGAATTTTAACGACGGAACTTTTGTACATGATTATCTTCATATAATAAGCGTTGATGAAACTTTTGGTTATACGGGAGATTGCATTGGTTTCCAGGGAGTAGGCAGTTCTTTTGACGATATCCGGATAGATTCAACCAAGTTGATCGACTTCCCGTTTATAATTCCCGGTTCTTCATGGGGATTAACAAATATCAACCTCATAACTCAACCGGCAGGATTTACAGATGTAATATATACTTACGTTAATGCAATTAACAGCCAGTTTCCTCAATACAGAGGGCGTGCTTGCGGCTTACGGTATTACGGCAGTTCATTCGATGCAGTCATACTTGGATTCCCGGTTTATTTTTTAGTTAAATCGGATGCAGAGGTAATGGTTAATCAAATACTTCATAATCTTAACTTAAGGTAAAATAACCTATGGATAAAAAAAGTAAAACCTTGAAGTTGATAAAAATATTAATCTCTGTAGTAATAATTTATCTTTTCAGCAGCAGTATTGCTTTAGCTGGTGAGACAGGAAAAATCGCGGGAGTTGTTAAAGATAAACAATCCGGCGAACCATTAATCGGAGTGAATGTTATTATAAAAGGTACAACGATGGGTGCTGCGACAGATGCAGATGGAAAATATTATATAATAAATATCCCCCCCGGTAATTATGATCTGAAGGCTTCGGCAATTGGTTATCATACAATAACAGTTAAATCCTTTGTTGTTAAAATAGACCTCACAACAGAGATTAATATTGAAATGGAATCCTCTGTGATTGAAACTCCTACAGTTGTTGTTACTGCCGAACAAAAAATGGTTCAAAAGGATATTACCTCTACTAGAAAAACCGTATCCAGGGAAACAATGAAAGATACTCCCGGAATGGAATCGACCGCCGATATTTTTAAATTGCAGGGTGGGACTATTTTAACAAGCATACCGCAAACACTTCAATTAAATACGGGTGAGCAGCTTCAATTAAGGGATGAAAGTGTAAAAGATGTTCATATAAGAGGCGGCAGAGGTGGTGAAATATTATTTTTAATCGATGGTGTCCCTGTTACTCACCCTATTTACGGCGGCAGAAGCGTTTTTGATCTGGACGTTAATTCGGTTGACCAGGTAGAATTACTTACAGGTGCTTTTAGTGCCGAATACGGACAGGCACAATCCGGAGTTGTAAATATAACTACCCGCTCCGGTACCGATGAATTTAAAGGAGGTTTCGAGTACAAAACCGATAATTTAAAGTTTTTAGGTACATCATATAATACCGATTATGCGACTTTATTTTTAGGAGGTCCCGAGCCCTTTACCCGTTATCTTTTACCTTTAACAGGATTAAATCTGCCGGGGAAACTTTATTACTTCTTATCTTTAAATGCTGAACTGACTAATACTCCTTACGATAATCTTAGGGCTCGTAATAAAGTAAATATGTTCGGATTTAAGATTAAAGAAAGAGAAAACAACCTGCGCAATATAACCGGTAAGTTAAGCTGGAAAATAACAAATAATTTTAAAACAACATTCAGCTACATGGGATCTTTTAACGATTGGAGCGATTTTGATTGGCTTTGGATAAATCATTCAAATAATCTTCCTGCATATTATCGGAATAATAAGAACTTATCATTTTCTATTAATCATGTGCTCTCTAAATCGACTTATTATAATATTAACCTTGGATATCTCGGAGTACAATATCACGGTGATTGGGACGGTTTAAATCCTTCGGATTACTGGACATTTTACAAAAACGGTCAAACTTTTAATTATTCTCAGTGGAAAGCATATTCTCGTAGCTATAGTGTTGTCCCTGATTCATTTCAATCAATGACAAAAGTCCCTCAATTAGATCCGTTAACCGGGTTTTACGACGGTGCCGGTATTCAAAGCATTTGGAGAGATGATAATACCGGGACCTTTACTTTAAAAGGAGATCTGACTTCACAAGTTAACTCGGAAAACCTGGCTAAGTTTGGTTTCGAATATCAATATAACGATATAAGATATGTTGATATTCAGTTCGGCGGTGTACAATTATCCAATTATGGTGAATGGGCTTTTAACAGGGATACAACCACTCCGGCACCCTTGCAGCCGCCCGGACCATATCCGGAATTTAGTCAGAACAGGTGGGTTTTTCATGTTTATCCTATGCTCGGAAGTGCTTACATTCAGGACAAATTTGAAAAAGAATTTTTAATTATAAATGCAGGCCTCAGATTTGACTGGGCATGGCTTGGAAATACTGTCAATGATAAAAATTGGAAGGCACAGTGGGAAGCTGCAACCGGTTTAAGTTCCGATTGGAAATTATTTAAATATAAGTTCAGCCCGCGATTTGGCATTTCATTCCCGATTACCGAAAGAACTGTTGTATTTTTTTCTTACGGCCATTTTTACCAGTTGCCTGAGCTTCAATATTTTTACAGAGATCCTTACAGCGGCGGCACAACAGGTAATCCGCATTTAGATTATGAAAGAACAATCCTTTATGAATTCGGATTAACACATCAGTTTTTTAATGATTTGGCAATCGACATAAAAAGTTATACAAAGGATATCTCCCAGCAAGTCGGAACAACACAATTAAAGGCTTACCTCGGAATCCCTGTTCAGTTATTTGATAATAAAAGCTATGGACGTGCCAGGGGTATTGAAGTAGAACTTGATAAAAAATATTCCAATTATACGTCAGGCCAGTTAACTTATACCCTGCAATGGGCCGATGCTTACTCTTCCTCTGCATTTGGAGATTATATCCGTTCGTTAAATGATTTTCCCTATCCTATCAGGGAAAGAAGGGCAGATTGGGATGTAAGGCATCAGATTATTTTCCAGGGAAGTTTTATAATTCCCAGAGATAAACAGCTCGAAGTTTTCGGGATTACCTTACCCGATAATTTAGCACTTACAATTTTATCCAGATTTCAAACCGGGCAGCCGTATACGCCATTTACACTCGATCCTGCCGAAGCGCAGAAGCTGGATAATACTGCAACGGGTCCAAGTACCTCTTCAACGGATTTAAAAATTAGTAAAGGATTTGATATAAGCGGATTAACTCTTACTGCGGAAATGGACATATATAATATTTTTAATCAGAATAATGTTCAGATAGCCTATGGATTTAATACTGCATCCGGGAAACCTTATGCATACGGCGATCTCCAGGAGGCTACGAATCAATATTATGATTGGTACACAATGTACAGGTTGAGAGATCCAAGACAGTTTTCAACAGGGCGCTATTTCAAAGTCGGATTAAGAATCGATTGGTGAAAGAATTTTACTTATGAATCATAAGCATAATTATATGCTGTTCCTAATACTTCTGTTTTTAATTAGTTCTCAGGTAATACTTGCACAGCAGGTCACACTTGATTGGAAATTAATAAATATAGGAAAGGTGAGACAAGTAATTACAAATACAGGCTGGCTAAATGCAGTTGGCGATGCAACTTTTGATTATAAGAGATTAACTAATTGTGAGTATCCGCCTGGCAGCAATGAAGAGCATATTACCGAAGCCGGTCCGTGGATTGGTGCAATTGTGAACGGACAAAAATTGGTTTCGGTAATTCGGGGCGAAGCAGGTGAATTTTTCGCAACCGATCAACCGTGGGATACCATTTGGGTTGTTAAAAGAGGTGATACGGTTAATATAGGTGATCCGGTAAATCCGTACTGGCCAGATTATGTCGGCCTTTCGGATGAGGATTTTGTTTGTAAGTATAATGATTTCGGGCCGGCAAGCTTAAAAATAACCGATCATGTACCCTTATATTTAGATGTTATTCAATATTGTTATTCCTGGCAGTCGCCGCCGTTAGACCAGATTATAGTTATAAACTATAAAGTGATTTCAAAAAGATATGACCTGCAGAATGTTTATTTAACTAATTGGATGAACGGGAATATCGGGTATGTTTTGGCCGGAGGATATGGACTCGACGATGAAACTTATTTTGAGCGGAATAGAACTATGGCAATATGCCGTGATCTTCCGGGCGGTCCGGATGGAACTGCTTTAGGGATGATCGGCCAAAGAAATTACTTCCCTGAATTAAATGCAGGAGACAGCGTACTTACATTTATCTGGTACAACGGCCAGCAGCAGGCAATTCCGCATACCAATGTCGATCGATATAATGACATGTCGAAAGGATTGGTTATGGAAAATCAGGTTAGCACCGGTGACGGTACAAAACACATTGTATCATTGGGACCTTATACTCTCCTTAAGAACGATACGCTCGAATTTAGTGTTGCTTTGATATTGGGTGAAAGCATAGATGATCTCAATCAAAAAGCCGAAATTTTAAATATAGTTAAAGCAAAAGATTTTCGGGTTCCATCTGCTCCCCCTTCACCGCCGTTGAGAATAACTGCCGAAAATAAAAAAGTTATACTGAACTGGCGGCCAAAGCAAGGCGATATCAATCCGGAAAATTTCATTGATCCTTACAGGGCCGACACAATAACAAAATCTTTTGAAGGATACAAAGTTTATAAAAGTACTAAAAGTCAGGATGGACCATGGACTCTTTTAGCCGAGTTTGATCTTCCCGGTGATGATTACGGATCAAATACCGGTATCCAATATGAATATACCGATCTGGGATTATTAAATAATGTAGATTATTACTATGCGGTTACATCCTTTTCGAAACCTGATAAAGTAATTAAGTTTCCTGCTTTGGAATCAAGCATTTCAAAAAATGCGGTAATCGTTGTTCCCGGAACTGCACCTCCTGAAACAGTTGGAGAAGTTGCCGTTGTGCCGAACCCATATAGAGGTGATATCGCATATCAATCTTATAATCCGCCGTGGGAAAAACCGGGAGGATCACGAAGTCAATGGATGGAACAGGACAGGAGAATTCAATTTATAAATTTGCCTGCTCATTGTGAGGTAACCATTTACACCTTAGCCGGAGATATTGTGGAAAGGCTTCGGCATGATGATCCAAATAAAGGTTATGTTGACTGGAATTTAACTTCTAGCGTAGGGCAGGCAGTATCGAGCGGAATTTATCTATTCACCTGTGAAGATAAAACTAACGGCAAAGTTCAAATAGGAAAGTTTGTCATAATAAAGTAAAAGATAAAATGAAAAATTATGCTATACCGTAAATTTTATGTGACGTTTTTATTAAGTCTATTTCTATTAGTCCCTGCTGCCTTCGGTCAAAGGGCAACTATAGACTGGAAGCTGCATGATGTTGGAGAAGTAAGGCAGCTTGTAACAAACATTGGAACTTTATGGACGGCTGTTACCAATTATCCCGGATTGATTTACTGTGAATTCCCGCGGCAAAGCCACGAAGAACATGTTGGTGAAGGCGGCATTTGGGTAGGTGCAATCTTAGGCAGCGATACTCTGGTTTCGGTTACAACAAGCTGGAACTCAAATTTTGAATTTTATCCGACGGATCAGCCGTGGGATACTGTTTGGGTAGTAAGAAAAGGAGATACCGCAAACATTCCTTATTGGCCGAATTATATCGGGGTCTCGGATCAGGACCTTGTGTGCAGGTACAGCGATTATAATATAAAAACAATACCGGAGCATACTCCTCTTTATTTGGATGTAATTCAAAATAGTTTCGCATGGGGTTCTCCCCCTTTGGATCAGGAAATTGTATATAACTTTAAAGTTATTTCTACAAAATACAATCTTAAAAAAGTATATATAGCTTATTGGCTGGACGGTAATGTAGGCTACAGGGGAAGCGGATGGGATTTTGCATTAGACGATTATTCGGTTTATTATCCTGATAAGCATTTCGGAATGTCGGTAGATGCTCCCGGCGGAGTAGACGGAACTGCATATAGTCCGATAGGAATAAAAGTTTATCCGCCGAAGAATATTCCTGAAGATTCAATTAAATGGACTTTCGACTGGTATCCCGGACAGGGATTGGGTGCACCTCCGGCACAAGATCCTCTTCGATACAAGGAAATGTCTGCTAATTTAATTATGGAAAATCAGCAGGATCCTATTGGCTCGCAGTTTATAATCAGTTTTGGTCCGTTTGATATTAATGTCGGCGATACTATTGCCTTTACAGTCGGAGAAATTCTTGGAGAGGGAGTTGACGGATCACTTAAGAATTTGGATAGACTCAATTGGTTGATAAATCAGAACTTTAAGGTTCCGTCGCCCCCACCTAAGCCTCCTTTAAGAATGGTAACGAAAAATCATGAGGTTCAACTGAATTGGAAACCGCAGCCCGGTGATGTAAATCCGGAAACTTACATTGATCCTTACAGGGCAGACAGCAGCCAGCAGCCTTTTGAAGGTTACAAAGTTTATAAAAGTACTAAGAGTGCTGCAGGACCTTGGACGCTCCTTGCCGAATTTGATGTCCCCGGAGATAAATATGGTTACAATACGGGCCTGCAGCATGAATATACCGATAGAGGTCTTTTAAACAATTTTGATTATTTCTACTCAGTTACGGCTTTTTCAAAAGAAGATACGGTTGCCGATTTCCCATCGCAGGAATCAAGCATCTACTCTAATGCAAAGCTGGCGGTACCCGGAACACAACCGCCTCCAAGCGTTGGTGAGGTTGCTGTTGTCCCGAATCCCTACCGCGGGGATATTGCTTATCAGAATTACGATCCTCCCTGGGAAAAACCGAAAGGCACACGCGAAAATTGGATGGAACAGGATAGAAGAATTCAATTTATAAATCTTCCAACTTCGTGTCAGATTAAAATATATACACTGGCAGGCGATCTTGTTTACACAATAGATCATAATAATCCAGCTAAAGGATATGAAGATTGGAACCTTACAAGTTATGTCGGGCAGGCGGTTTCAAGCGGAATATATTTATTCACTTGTGAGGATAAGTTAAACGGCAAAGTTCAAATAGGCAAATTTGTAATAATAAAATAGCTGAATATAAAAAGTGGTAAACCAAAATAGGTTTGAAATATGATTAAGAAATTAATAATTGCAGCTTTAATTTTCTCTCCCGTTATCTTTGCTCAATTTCAAAGGCCGGGCAGTACCGATGCGCAATTTTTAAAGATTGGAATCAGCCCGCGCGGGACGGCAATGGGAGATGCTTACATATCTGTTGTTGAAGGAGCAGAAGGCACTTTTTATAATTCTTCAGCCCTGGCCTGGATACAGGGAACAGATATCGTTTTTAATCACAATTTTTGGTTTGCAGGAATAAATCACGATTACGCTGCCGCTGCACATAACTTCGGTTATTTAGGAACATTTGCATTTGCTGTTACGGCTTTATATACCGATCTGATGAAGGTTAGAACTCCTCTGCAACCGGATGGAACGGGAGAAACTTTTTCTGCCGGGAACTACAAGTTTGGAATTTCTTATTCAAGATTTTTTACCGAACAGGTTACTGTAGGTCTTACCGTCAATTATATAAATATGACATTGTACAAAGGTTTTTCTGCCGGTGCTTTTTCCGTCGATATTGCAACAATGTACACGTCGGGATTCCGCGGATTTAAATTTGCCATGCAGATTTCAAATTTCGGTTCTCAAGTTAAATATGTAAATGAGAGCTATCCTCTTCCAACAGCCTTTACTTTTGGAGCAAGTATAAATGCTATTGACGCTGAAGATCAAAAGATAATAGTAAGTTTCGCAGCTACAAAACCGAACGATGGTCAGCCGTTAACTCAGGTGGGCGGGGAATGGAATTTCCAAAATACTTTCTTTGCACGCGGTGGTTATAAGATAAATTATGATGTAGCAACGTACTCATTTGGTGCCGGTGTTAAATTAAACATAAGCGATTTGGATACACGCGTTGACTATTCTTACAGCAAGTTTGGTTTATTGGGTGCTGCTCATAGAATCGGAATAGGAATTAATATTCAATAGTTAAAATTAGAAGGATTTAATGAAGCTTATTTACAAATTCAATTTTAGCAGCTTGGTGCTCAATATTAATAGAGTAACTAAAAATTTATTTATTAGTTTTGAAAAAATACTTCTGTTAATATTTTTATCTGTCCCTTTGGTGAATGCTCAAAACGGGCAGTCAACATACTTTAGAAATTTTGTATTTCATGCAGGCGGCGGCTTGTGTACGCACATTCCTCCTGTTACTTCATTTACCGCATATTTAAATAATAACCAATCCCAAATTTTAATTGAAAATGCACCACGCTGGGATGCGGGAGGCGATCCTAACATTAATGGACAAGGATCTTTCGGTGTGGAACTTGGGAATTTTACAAATCCTTCTTTACAGGTTGGTGATAAGATCTATGTTAGATTTACCTGCAATCAAACAATGCAGCAGGGTACTCTTTTAGATTCGGTTACTGCAATTCCCTGGGTAAGGTTTCCTCTAAATTTAAATTTAACAGGTGTAAATCTTCCTCAGCCGCCTCAAAATGTTTCTCTTACCGTCGATAGCTCCACAGGTTATAGAATAATTTCGTGGGATCAAGTTGGCGGTATGACTTATAATATTTACAGGAGAAATTTTAGTGAAATACTTCCCGACGGCAGGCAGAGGATGTTATATCATCTGATTGCGTCGAATGTTAATTCAAATTCTTTTGCCGATCAAACAACTATTCTGACTGAAAAATACGGATATATAGTCTATGCTGAATCATCTTCGGGAATTTTAAGCTCTCATTCTGTTGATGTAAATGAAAATGCTCCTCCCGGATTCGATCTTACCATAGGGTATATTACAAGGCTTCCTCATATAGATTATGTCTGGGGAAGTCCAAATCCGGATGTCGACGGCTGGCCTGCCGTTGGTGATACTGTCGTATGGGAAGCAAAAGTTAAAAACTGGTCTGATCAAAATTTAAATGTTCAATTCCGGTGGATGATGGATAGTGTAGTCGTAGATACAGGCACTGTTTATATTCCTGCGGATAGTATAGTTGGAGTTGATTATCCTTGGATTTGGACTTTTGAAAGGCATCAGCTTGAAATAGATATCGATCCAAATAATTTAATAAATGAAGAGGAAGAAGGTAATAATTCTCTATCGATTTATACAAATGCAATCACTGCCGGTTTTTATGTCGAACAAAGTGTATATGATTATTTTCATCAGTACCAAAAAGAATTAGGTGTGCATTCAAACTGCTGGGAGGACTGGGCTAATCGTCATGTGAAAAGATGGAATCAAATGTTGCAAAGTGCAGTCTTTCCCGAATCGCCTAACGGAGTACTCGATAGAGTTAGAATAGATGAAATTGTTGTGGTCCCCGATAGCACTCTTCCGTTAGCCGGAGGTCTTGCCACAAACACTCCAAACCTGAATGATAGAACTGTTGATCTTCAGTGGGGATTTCCGGCTACGCTTTTAGATGGAAGCTTTTATTCCAATCATCATTCCTTATCGGATAGTAATCCGTTTTACTTTGAAGGTTCACTGTTCCATGAGTTAGGTCATGCCCGTTATTTAATTGATGTTTACGGATTTGATGTTAACGATGACGGCTCAGGGAATACTGTCGGTATAATGGAAAACAGCCATCTGATAGTCGGCACTCCCCTCATGCCGTTTACCGGCACATCGGTTTATTCTACTCCTATTACTGGTTTAATGAATGGACAATACACTTATATTGATCATTATAGTGCGCCTGCTTTAAATTTAATTGCAGGACACAGAGCAACTTACGGAAATTACAATGCACCGGAGAACATTGGTGTGTTTATGCAGAATCTTCCGCAAAATAATATTATGACATTTAAAGATAATGCCGGTAATATTTTGCCTGATGCAGATGTTAAGATTTATCAAGCAGCGCCTCATCCGGGGGAATGGTACGGTAAGTACTTTGATAATACTCCCGATCTTCAATTTACTGCTGATTCTCTGGGCAGGGTAAATGTCGGCAGATGTCCGTTTGATTCAAGTGGAATAATTACACATGATTACGGCTTCTCGAATTCCATTGCGATTGCAAGAATTCAATATCAAGGTTTGGTTGGGTATACTTTTATACCTGTTTCATCTTTCAATTTGAAATTCTGGGCAGGCGATACTCTTACTGCCGATTATGTCATGAATGTGAATCTGCTTAATCCGACTGATGTAAAGGAAGAAAAAAATATTCCAGAAAAATTCGTTTTGGAGCAGAATTATCCGAATCCATTTAACCCCGAAACCAGTATTAAATATCAAATAGCAAAGCAAAGCAAGGTAACATTAATTATATATGATCTGTTAGGCCGGGAAGTAAAAACTCTGATCAATAAAGAGCAGTCACCAGGCAGATATACTGTAAGGTGGGACGGTAAGAATAACAACAACATAAACATTTCTTCGGGAATATATTTTTATAGATTGACTGCCGGAGGCATTGTCTTTACGAAGAAGATGATTCTTTTAAAATAATATGTGATAATTTAAGGGAGAGAATTGGCAACCAAAAAATCTTACATATTAATTTTATTATTGGTTTATTCCTTTTCGTGCATGGCACAATTGGAACTCGATAAACTTATATCCCCCTCTGATATTCCTTACTTAAGAAACAGCAAGATGATCCAAATCTCCAGCTATGATACTACCGGGGGCAACAACGATAGAATTAATATATTGGATGGAAAAACCGCTGTCTTAGCAGATATCAAAGGACCGGGAGTTATCACAAGAATCTGGGTTACCATTGATTCAAGAGATCCGTATTTCTTAAGAAGAATAGTCTTAAGAATGTATTGGGACGGAGAAGAAAATCCTTCGGTCGAAGTTCCGATCGGAGATTTTTTCGGAACAGGATTTCAGTACAAGCAGTATATCTCACAATTCACGGGCATGACCTCCGGCGGGTATTACTGTTATTTTCCTATGCCGTTTAATAAAACGGCCAAGATTGAAGTTGAAAATCAAACGGGGCAGGAAGTTTATGCTTTTTATTACCAGATAGATTATCAAAGATTGGAAAAACCTTTGGATGATGATGTTGCTTATTTTCATGCATACTGGCATAGGGAAATAAGGACGGCTAAAAAAGAAAATTATGTAATACTTAATGCTCAAGGTGAAGGTCAGTTTGTCGGTGTAAATATGAGCATGCAGGGATACAACGGAAATTTATGGTTTTTAGAGGGGGATGAAATGGTTTATGTAGATAATGAAAGTACTCCTTCGATTCATGGTACGGGAACTGAAGATTATTTCACAAGCGGATGGTATTTTAATAGAGGTGAATTTTCTGCACCGTACCATGGATTAATTATTAAAGACGATTCATCGGCCCGCATTGCGGCTTATCGATTTCAAGTTGGGGATGCTGTTCCATTTAGAAAATCAATTTTATTTACAATAGAGCACGGCCATGCAAATGAGGAAACTGCTGATTACAGCAGCACTGCATTTTGGTATCAAAAAGAACCGCATAAAAAATTCCCGCCTTTGCTTAAAGCCTCGCTGCGAATTCCTTTAAGAGTTGCAGTGCCGACGGATGTAACCGAAGCAGAAGGTTTGTCTGTTGCCGGTTCTAAAATCAGAAGTGAAATTATTGATATGACAGACTATGGTCCCGATTGGAGCGGTGGTAAGCAGCTTCAAATTGATTTCAAAAACAAAGGAGAAAATTTTGTCATGGAATTACCATCTACGATTGAAGACATGTACAATGTCGATATCTATTACACGAAAGCTCCTAACTACGGAAATATCGATGTAATGTATCAAGGGGAAAAGGTATGTGAGATAAAAGGATATGATAAACAGGTATTCCCGGGAGGGAAAATTTCTATTAAAAATTTGAAATCTATAGATGGGAAAATAAAATTAAATTTTGTTACTGAAGAGAAAGATACTAAGTCAACCGGTTATGAGCTTGGAATTGATGCATTTAAAATTGAACCGGATCGCATTTATATTCCCGAATGGTATGTTATTGGGCCATTCCCAAATCCCCGCAAATCGGAAACAGAGAGAAAAGGAATCGATATAGTTTATCCGCCGGAAAAAGAATTCGACACTGCAAAAGTATATTACGGAGTTGACAGCCAAAAAGTTAAATGGAGACTGATGAATGTTACAAAAAACGGTTACTTAAGTCTCTGGAACAAATTTAATCCGTATGAATTGGTTGTTGCCTATGCTCAAACTTTTGTGTATTCACCGGAAGACCAAAAAATTGATTTGCTTATTGGTACCGATGACGGTTCAAAAGTTTTTATTAATAGTAAACAGGTTTATAGATTTTTGTACATTAGAGTTGCCGAACCGGATCAGGATAGAATTACGTTGAATCTTAAGAAGGGCTGGAATTCATTATTGATTAAAATTGAGAATAATTTTGGCGGTTACGGATTTTATACGAGATTACTGGATTTGAATAATTCGTTGAAAGTTAGTCCGTTTAAGAAGTAAACTTACAAGCAAAAAATTAAATTTGAGAAAAAATTATCAGAGATTGAAATTTGAATTTAAACGACAAATCACATAGAAGATTTAATCCTTTAACAGGTGAATGGATTTTGATTTCACCTCAAAGAAATAAAAGACCTTGGCAGGGAAAGACAGAAGAAATTAAAAGTCATGTTAAAAAACAATACGACCCGGAATGTTATCTTTGTCCTGGAAATGAAAGAGCCGCAGAAAAAAAGAATCCCGATTATAAAACAACTTTTGTATTTGAAAATGATTTCAGTGCTTTGAATAATTCTCAAGATAAAATAATCACTAATTTACAGGACTTGATAATATCGGAAGCTGAACCGGGAATTTGTAAAGTAGTTTGTTTTTCACCGAGGCACGATCTTACGTTAGCGGAAATGGATGTAAATGATATAAGAAGCGTTGTTGACAGTTGGGTTGATGAATTTAATTCATTAGGAAACAGGGAAGAGATAAATTATGTGCAGATATTTGAAAACAAAGGCGAGATAATGGGATGCAGCAATCCTCATCCGCATGGTCAAATTTGGGCTACTAATTCAATTCCTGTGGAACCTTTTAAGGAAACTGTTCATCAAAAAAATTATTTACACAATAATGATAATTGCTTGCTTTGCGAATATTTAAGGCTTGAAAAAGATATTAAGGAAAGGTTGATTATTGAAAATGAAGATTTCACCGTTGTAGTTCCGTTTTGGGCTGTTTGGCCTTTTGAAACAATGATAATAAGTAAAAGACATTTGAAAAATATTACTTCTTTTTCGGAGAATGAAAAAAACTCATTTGCAGACATTTTGAAAAAGATAACTTTTATTTACGATAAAGTATTTAATGTATCGTTTCCTTATTCTGCAGGAATTCATCAAGCTCCGGTTGACTGCGAGGATCATCCGGAGTGGCATTTTCATTATCATTATTATCCGCCGTTATTGAGATCTGCTACTATTAAAAAATTTATGGTAGGTTTTGAAATGCTTGCCAATCCTCAAAAAGATTTTACTGCTGAAACTGCTGCTGATGTTTTAAAAAATCTTGCTGAAAAATATTTAAAATTTGAAAAGGCAGGATAGATAATTATAAAAGAAAAAATAAATGAACAGTTAATTTTGAAAGAAATATCATTTACGAAAAGAAATAAATTGATGAAAAGAAAGGAACATTAAATATGAGCAGACTTTTACCGGGTAAGATTTCTATTTGTCTTCTAGGGATTTTCATGGTTTGTGGATTGAATACCTTTGCTCAAATAAATGTAGATAAGCCTATAGATATACTTGCTGCATTAAATGATTCAACTGCTTTTGCTGTAACTGATCCGCAGTTAAGCTTTGGAACCATTGAAAAATTTTTTGACAGAAATCCTTATACCGATGCAG
The DNA here is from genome assembly GCA_964556005.1 of uncultured Ignavibacteriaceae bacterium. Taxonomy (GTDB): domain Bacteria; phylum Bacteroidota; class Ignavibacteria; order Ignavibacteriales; family Ignavibacteriaceae; genus CAZKUR01. The sequence goes on from CAZKUR010000016.1 coordinate 62,629, forward strand.
GTGTTAACCAGGAGAGTTCGCTTACTGTTACTCTTGAGTTTGATTCTCTTGTTGAAGTTTCAAAGAGTAAGGTCTTTTTTTGGACCAGTGGTCAATGGACACTTGAATCAGCAGATAATCTTTCAGATTTAAATAACCATACAGGTTCGTACAGGCTTCTTGCCGATTCTCGTTCCTATTCTCCTTTTCAGTGGGATTCGGTAACAACTGATCAATACACTGCCGCAGTATTCAGATTGACTGCGACTGACACCCAGAACAGTACGGTATATTTGGGTGAATGGACTTTATCCAGAGATATTACCATTACATCGTTTTATCTTACTCCATATCCGGCGAAAGTTTTGCCCGGCACTACTTTAAAATTAAAGGCGAATCTTATTGATGAAAATAATAATATTGTTGATTATAATTTAAACGAACCGCTTGTATGGTCGTCCAGCAATACTTCAGTGGCTAATATTGACGGCAACGGATATTTAACAGGTGTAAGTCTTGGAAATGCTACAGTAACAGTTTCAACGGAAAGCCATTCTTTATCGGGAACTGAACCGGTGCATGTTCTGAATGATTTTCAGTCTCCCAAAGCACCGACTAAAATCGTTAAGGTAGCTTTAATAATTCAGGACCCTATTATTCCCCAATTCGGTAATAAAAGAATCCATGAAAAATGGGGTTGGACAGATCCTAATCTTATGGTTGCACAGCTTCAGCAGGAATTTAAGAATGCAAGCGACAGCACCGTGATTTTTCAGATTGCCGAATTTTATGAAGATCAAAATATATTTACGATGATTGATAGTACATACATGACTATTGATACGATAGCCTATTATTTTCAGAATTCTTACACGCTTTATACCGAATTAAAATATCTCGCCGAAACTCAAGGCAGAGTACATTACGATTACAACGGGATGATAGATTTTTACGATCTAGATACTAAAAGAAACAACGGCGACATCGATGAGGTATGGGTTTATGCATTTCCGTTCGGGGGGATGTATGAATCGATACTTGCCGGGCCGGGTGCAATCTGGTGGAATGCTCCTCCGCTTCCGCATCCGGGACTGGAAAAAACTTTATCGATCATGGGATGGAACTACGAACGCGGCGTAGCCGAAGCAATGCACAGTATGGGTCATAGATTTGAAAGCGCTATCTCACATGCTTACGGTAGATGGAACAACCAGTCAAGCGATCCGAATAACTGGGAAATTTTTACAAGAATTAATAAGGATAATCCGGGTAAAGCGAATATAGGCAATATTCATTATCCGCCAAACGGTATATCCGATTACGATTATACTAATACAAGTTATGTAATTACATACGCAGATAATTGGAAACGTTATCCGTATTTGTTGAATCAAACAAGAAGTGTGAATTGCAGCGAGTGGAGCTGCGGGCAGCTTGGCTATATGAGATGGTGGTTCAATCATTTGCCAAGGTACGAAGGTATAACCGACAGTATTTTAAACGACTGGTGGTACTATGCTCTTGATTATTATGCCGCTGTTGATCTTGCACATGAAACTCCAATTGTCGGGGTGAAAGATAATTTAATGAATTATATCCCTTCTGATTATAAGTTGTATCAGAATTTTCCGAATCCTTTTAACCCGGATACAGATATTCGCTTCAGGATCCCGGTTCAAAGTAAAGTAAAATTAAAAATCTACGACATACTTGGAAGGCTTGTTACACAATTGGTTGATGAGGAAAAACGTCCCGGTACCTACGATATAATATGGACCGGAAAAAATTTGCACAATCAAAAGGTGGCAAGCGGAATATACTTCTACTGCCTGGAGACGGATAAATTCATTCAAACGAAAAAACTTGTTTTATTGAAATAAG
>CAZKUR010000017.1:0-51112 GCA_964556005.1 uncultured Ignavibacteriaceae bacterium
TATTTTATTAAGCAGCTAAGGCGTAATTATATTCGCCAGTTATTATTTTATTCCCGATTGTTTTTCGTGTACCCGGGGAACACGGTGCGCAGTTCTATGCCTCTTTGGCCCCGTCGAAACCAAATTCACCCCCGGTAAAAATTTACAATGAACAATGAATAATGAATAATTAACAATTTATAATAAGAAAAAAACTACAAACTTCATTTAATCAATTAATCTGAAAAAAGTAATTCAGTCATGGTGCGACCGTGACTGCAGATTAATTTTGAAAATAAATATTTTTACCACTTACGGGATCCATTTTATATCCAGATTTCCCTCCTGCATATTTTCAAACCTTGCAAGTACAAAGAACAAATCCGAAAGTCTATTAAGAAAAATTAAAATATTTTCACCGATTTTTTCTTTTTTACTCAACGTAACCACTCTTCGTTCCGCGCGGCGTGTGATTGTTCTGCAAATGTGCAAAAATGCAGCGGATTTCGAGCCACCTGGCAAAATAAAATGTTTTAATTCTTCCAATTGAGATTCAAAATTGTCGATACTTTTTTCAATTTCAAAAGAAAATTCAGGAGTTACTCTCGGGACATTCAATTTTTTATTTGTATCAATTTCGGGAGTAGCTAGTTCAGAGCCTGTTATAAACAATTGATTTTGAATTTTCTCTAACAGGCTTTTTACCTCATTACTTTTTACTTCGGTAATTGTCAACCCGATAAAAGAATTCAACTCATCTATTGTTCCGTATGCTTCTATCCTTTCAGAATTTTTCGATACCCTGCTGCCGGCAAAAAGCCCGGTTTCTCCTTTATCGCCCGTCTTAGTATAAATTTTCATTTTTTAAACGGTAAATTAACTACGGATGCATCAACTCTGTCACCGTTTTCATTTCGTACCGTAAGCTTTTTTCCTTCTTCGCAATATGCTCTTCGCACATATGCTAAGCCGATTTGCTTTTTTAATTTAAGCGAGTACACTATCGAAGTGAGAACACCTGCATCGTTATTTTCAAAAAGTAAATCGACTGGTGTTCCTTGTGTTTCGGTATTTGAAAGGACTACACCAATTAAATACTTCTGTACTTTATCATAAGTATCGAGCCTTGAAATAGCTTCCTGACCAATATAGCAGCCTTTGTTAAAATCAATCAAATTGTTTATTCTTGCTTCAAGAGGATTGTACAAGTCGTTTAATTCATTAGGAGCTACCGGTATTCCCTGTTCAATACGATACGAATTGTAAGCTTCTTCGCCTATAAGATTAAAATTAAATGGGCCTTTGATATCAACCAAATAAGTAATAATTTTTTTTGCATTTATTTGGTCGGCCAAAAGCCAGAATTGATTATTTCCATTTTTATCGATCATCTTTAAAAGGAAAAATATCATTCCTTCTGTGCTGTATATCTTAAAGCTGTTCGTCTCAATATTATTTACAGTGTTTCCGCATATTAAAGTAACGAAAGAATCTGCCTGTGGACCTAGTAATTCCAGCAGAGAATATTTTTCGTTTGCATCGGCAGGTTTTACATCATCGGAAATAATATATTTATTAAGCCAGCTAATAACTTTCATTTTTTGTGCACCACTTACAATCAGCAGTTGGTAATCTTCAAAATTGACCAAAATACCTTTATCGATAATCCTTCCCTTTTCATTAGTAAGGATAGTTTGCGTTATGTTTTCTTTAGGTAAATCTTTTACAGCATTGGTACCGATCCTATGAAGAAAATCAAGTGTATCTTTCCCTTTTAGCTCGATAATTCCGTAATGCGAGATATCTCTTAAACCGACGCCGTCATATAGCGAATTAATTTCACTTTCAAGTGTGTCGAAATTATTTATTACTTTTATCCCCTCAACTACACTTACATTACCGCCGAGAGATTCAAGATAATCTACCAGGGGCGGCGTTTTAACATCAAAACTTTGCATACAAACCCAAGTATTTATTTTATAAAACCAAAATCCCTCTTTTATGCAGAATAATAAAACTTATTAGAGGGAAATTAATTAGAAAGCACTTAAAGATATGCAAAGATAAGGAAAAAAATCAATAGGGGCGAGTTTGACGAAAATTTCTTGTGTTTACATAAACATTCTTTTTTGTGTTCCACACAAATGCTATAGAATCCCTGAGAGCAACTCTATTTCCGTTATCATAATATAAGTATTCGTAATAATCCGGAAACTTATCGTTGTTTACATTTGCAATAGTCCGCTGAAAATCGATGCCTTTATAAGTCATAAGAAGATGGGGTTTTTCTCTTATTCCGTCAATTAAAAAATAATTATAATCGATGTGGCCTATGCCTCGCGCATAGTGAAAGTCAACTTTAATATAGGGAGTCCCGTTATAATTCCAGTGTTCCGCTGAAAATGTATTAAATCCTCCGTGAGATGGGATAGGAGTTTCCCAAACGACTGATAAATTATTGTCGCTGCATTCAAACAAAGTTAAATAGAAAAATGCGGTTCCGAGCTTAGTTGAATCGAGATCGATAAAGCTTTGATCATATCCAACAATATTTTTAGGTTCTATTAACCGTTCGCCGGACTTTGATTTTGCAACTATAGCAAAGATGTAATGATGCGCCGACCTGTAATACAGGACTGCAGGGCGGGGAACATTGTAAGTTAATGTTTGATCAAAATTTACAATGTAAGATCCTTCCGGGTAATTATCTAATACATATTTAAGAAGTTCAACAGTGTCGCAGGGTGTTCTATGGACGGTCTGCTCTTCTTTAATTTTAAGGTTGTACTCCCTTATCTCGTTATCTTTTTCAGCAGAATTAGATGTGCCATAATCGGTAATTTCTTTTGATGATTGATTTTTATTCCCCTGACCGCACGAGAATAACAAAGTCGAAAAAACAATTATAGTTAAGAAAGATATTATTTTTTTCATAATTCTATGCCGATAATCCCGGATTTTAGAATAACATGATTCCAAGTATTATGCCGTAGAATTTTTAACGAGTGATTTTTAAAAAAATTTGAATTTTCAAAAAAAAACAGTTTAAATTTAAATGAGAATGCATAAATCAAATTTAAATTTGATATGCATTCTCATAATAAAACAATCATTAAAGCGAGTAATTATTTAAAAAATATGCCGAACTTAACATACCGAGCTTAAAATGGTTCAAATCAAAATGCTCATTGGGAGAATGTAAGTTCTCCGAATTCAAGCCTATTCCCATTAATACGCACGGAGCTTTTAATTTTTTTGAAAATGTAGTAACAATAGGGATCGAACCTCCTTCTCTCATAAAAATAGTTTTTTTACCGAAAGCTTTTTGCATGGCAGCAGCTGCCGACAAAGTAGCAGGGTTATCCTGAGGAAATAAAACAGGGTATGCACCATGAATTGCTTTTATCTTAAGTTTCACTGAAGCGGGAGCTAAACTTTTAACATATTTCTCGAATTGTTTTGTAATCTTTTGGGGATCCTGGTTAGGAACCAGCCTCATGCTGATTTTAGCAGTTGCTTTGGAGGGAATGACTGTCTTTGCGCCTTCTCCCGTAAATCCGCCGATAATTCCGTTGCAGTCTAAAGTTGGGCGTACCCAGATTCTTTCCAAAGTTGTGTAACCTTTTTCTCCCTGCAGTTCGGCAACACCCAATTCTTTTGCAAAACCTCTTTCTGAAAATTTCAGAGCTTTGAAATCTTCTTTTTCTTTTTTAGTCAGCTTAACAACGTCTTCATAAAAATGAGGTATAGTAATTTTATTATTCTTGTCCTGCAGCTTTGAAATAATTTTTGCCAAAACATTTGCCGGGTTTGCAACCGCACCACCGAAACTCCCGGAGTGCAGATCTCTTTTCGGACCTGTCACTTCAATTTCCATATAGCATAACCCGCGCAGCCCATATGTAAGAGTCGGTATTCCTTTATCGTAAAGTGCGGTATCGGATATTAATACGGCGTCACATTTTAACATACTTTGATTTTGGCTTATAAACTTTTCAAGACTCTCGCTGCCTATTTCTTCTTCACCTTCGATTATGAATTTGACATTCACCGGCAAACTGCCCATTATCTTAAAAAATGCTTCAACGCTTTTAATATGAACAAACATTTGTCCTTTATCATCGGTGGCTCCTCTTGCCCAAATTTTTCCGTTTTTAACAACGGGTTCAAATGGCGGATTGCTCCAGAGATTTATTGGATCAACAGGCTGAACGTCGTAATGCCCGTAAATTAGAACGGTTGGTTTTCCCGGTGCACCGAGCCATTCGCCATAAACAAGCGGATGTCCTTCGGTTTGAATTATTTCCACCCTGTTCATCCCGGCTTCTTTTAATTTTCTCTCAACAAAAGAAGCGGCATTATTAATATCGTTTTTATTTTCTTTTGATGTGCTGATGCTTGGAATACTTAGAAATTCTTTAAGCTCTTCAACATATTTCTCCTGGTTGTTCTGCAGATATCCAATTACTTCTTCCAAAATGTTTTCTCCTTTCAATATTTGAGCTTGTATTTATAAATTACCGGTATAAAATTATTAAAATTATTTTGCGTTTCCGCATCTAATTGGTCATAGACTTGTTTCGGTGGGACGAAAAAAGTTTTCCAGGGATCGTCTACCAAATAAACATTGTTATTATCATCAACGGTTATACCTTCAAGCGATGCTACATATACAAATTTATGGTATTCTGGTATAGGCGATTCCAATTGAAAAGTTGAACTGTCGACAACATTATAATTTTTATCGAACTTTATGTAGAATATTTTTTTATCGTTTCTATCAATACCAATTAATTCTCTTTCACCTAAGGAATAAAGCCCGCAAACGGTAGCAAGTCCGAGATTTTTTGTGCCGACTTTTTTAATAATTTTGAGATTTTTTTTATTAACTATATAGATGTAAGTGCTGTCGGCAAATAAATTATTTCTTTCAAATCCTTCCAACCCAAGATATAAATTATTTTTATCATTAGTCAAACCTTCATAGCCAATATTTGGAGCGGTATATTCTAAAAATTCTTTTTGCGGTGTGATATTGAGCCTGCTTATTGAAACAATTGAATCGGCAAACGGGTTGTTGCCGGGAAATCCGATTTTATAAATGCCGACAAACTTTTTAAAGTGTACTCCATTTCCTTCTATCGAAAGATAGCTCGATTTTGTAAATTTATCATATACAATTTCCTCAAAATCCCATTTGGGAAAAGTATCGAGGTATGCCTTAACTTCGCTCGATAAATATACGGGAGAGAAGCTGAAAATAGTATCGCTTTTTATCTTTAAATGATGAATTTTCCCAATATCATCGGCAAGTAAAAATATCTTTTCATTGTTTTTATTAGTTCCTATAAACGTAATCCCAGATGTTTGATCAGTATGATATTTAGTGTTTTTTAGCCACCTTGGATAACTATTATCCGGTACAACTGCTGTTATGCGGTCTCCTGTTTTATAAGTGCAGCCCAATAAAAAGCAAAAAAATATTACAATAGAATAAAATTTGTACATGCGAATTTATTCGATTAAAAAATATTTGTTCGAAATATAACAAAATATTGAATGAATAATCATTCCTGCCGGTATTCCTTGTTATACTTTTCCCGCTTAATTATATTGCCCACATGATTTTACATAAATATATTTTAAGAAATCATCTTGCCCCGTTCCTGTATTCTTCGATAACTTTAATGGGAATTTTTCTGCTCCAGTTTTTGATGAAATTCGCAGACCGTTTGGTCGGAAAAGGTTTGGGCATCTGGGTAATTATAAAATTGATCGTTTTTAATTTGTCATGGATGGTAGTTCTTGTAATTCCAATGGCAACGTTAGTTGCTACGTTGATGGCATACGGAAACATGTCCCAAAACAATGAAATCACTATTATAAAGAATTCAGGTACGAGTTTATATAAAATGATTGCTGCACCTTTATTGGCAAGCGTTGTGCTGGCCTACCTTCTTTATCTATTTAATAATGATGTTCTACCGGATGCCAATCATCAAGCAAAAGTTTTAATGGAAGATATTTCGAGGCAAAAGCCGACTCTTTCGCTCGAACCGGGAATTTTTTCTGAGGAAATTCCAAACTATGCAATCTTAGTTCGAGCAATTAATCCAAAGACAAATAAATTAACGGATGTTATTATTTATGATTATTCCGATCCTACAAAAGTCGATGTAGTAACGGCAAAAACCGGGGTGCTGTATTTTTCCAAGGATCAAGCTAAACTTATAATGGACCTGAAATACGGCGAAATTCATGAATCGGATATTCGAAAGCCTAATTTATATAGAAAATTAATTTTTGAAAAACACCGGATAACCATGCCTGCCGAACAATTTACATTTCAGCAGTCAGCTCCCGGAAGCAGCTCAAGAGGCGAGAGAGAATTAAGTGTTCAAGCGATGAATGCGATAATCGACAGCCTATCGGTGCTTAAAAGCAGAAGTGATAAAACTTTTGCCTCACAGGTAGATAGCCAGATGTTCCTGGATTCGGTTTATCACAGCAATGCAACGCCCGCTATAAGAAAAGTAGATCAAAAAGAAAAAAACTTAGTGTATGCCAGGGCATTGGATAAAATCCGGACTTCAAAAAATATTATCGATGCGAACTACAACACGGTTGAATATTTAAGAAGAGAGATTGAAAAATATTCGGTGGAAGTATACAAAAAATATTCTATCCCGGCTGCATGTATAATTTTTATTTTGATTGGTGCGCCTCTCGGCGTTATGGTAAGGAAAGGCGGTTTCGGCATTGCGGCAAGCATCAGTTTGTTTTTCTTCACGCTTTACTGGGCATTTTTAATCGGTGGTGAAAAATTAGCTGAACGTGATTTCTTTGCTCCCTTCTGGGGAATGTGGTCGGCAAACATTTTACTTGGTGTTGCCGGAATAATTCTTATGATTAAAACAAACCTGGAAACCGTTGTAATTCGTTTTTCATTTTTAACAAAACTATTTCCAAAACAAATGCAAAATACGCATGAGACTGAAACCGAAATTAATTGACCGGTATTTTATAAAGCAATTTGTACAAACAATTTTTTTCGGGTTAATTGCCTTTACTCTGATTTTCGTCGTAATCGATATGATGGAAAACCTCGATGATTTCATCGATCAACATGTACCTTTCCAGATTGTGATGCATTATTATTTAGTGTTTTCACCAGATATTATTAAATTGATGACACCTGTTGCAGTTTTGTTCTCTGCATTATTCATCGCGGGAAAAGCTGCTAACCTTAGCGAACTTACTGCATTCAAAGCCGGGGGTGTTAGCATGTACAGGTTCATGGCGCCTTTCCTTGTTGTATCCTTCTTAATAAGTTTATTCTCAATTTATTTTGCGGGATATGTCGTTCCTATGGCGAATAAGACAAAGGTAAATATCGAAATGAAATATTTGAAAAGAGGTTATAATTATTCCGGCAGCAATATTTTTTTCCAGGATTCAAAAAATAAAATTGTAAGCATTGCATATTTCGATTACACAAATGACCAGGCTAACCGTGTAAGCATTGAAGGCTTCGATAAAAATGATCCGACACATATGATTTCAAGAATCGATGCAATCAGCATGTTATATGATTCCACAGACAATATATGGATTGCGAAGCACGGTATAAAAAGAACTTTTTATTACGACAGCCAGGTCGCTACACCTTTCTCGGAATTGAAACTAAACAATTTAAATTTTAAACCTGCCGAACTGATCATTAAACAGCAAAAGCCGGAGGAAATGAGTCTTACCGAATTGGATCATTTTATCGACATGCAGAAAAGGGCGGGCAACGATACAACTTCTCTTTCTATTGAATTTGATTCAAGATTTGCGTTTCCCATGGCAAGCTTAATAGTTGTATTATTAGGTCTCCCAATTTCCGCTTCAAGGAGGCGGAGTGGTGTTGCGGTGAGCGTTGGCTTAAATATTTTGCTGACTTTTATTTACCTGGTTTTTATGAAAGTAAGTCAAGCTTTCGGTAAAAATGGGGCATTAAATCCATTACTAACTGCATGGGTTGCCAATTTAATCTTTTTAGCTGCTGCATTAATAAATTTACCAAGGGTAAAGCAGTAAGTTCCCAACAAAATAAAATTAAGTATATGGCGATTGTGTGATAACAAAGCTGAAATTTATTTCATAGATAATTAATGCTGGATACACGATTCTTGTCCAAGATTTAACAGAAAATATTTCACAAATTTCAGGTTATCAAATATGTTTTAGGGGATTTGCGGTTTCTACCAAATAAATTGAAATTTATCCGCAAGTAAGAGGAAATATCTATATCATAATTTAGTTTTATCTCCTTTTAAATATTTGCAATATATTAGTTACATATACTTAAAAATATTTATAAACATTACTTTACTTTCGATACTGGTGCACAAAATTCATCGTTGTCATCAAAATATTTTGATTATTTAAAAACTGTGGGGAATGTTGAATATACTGTCGATTCTTCTCATATCGGTGGCTCGGGAAGCGAAGCAAATGTCCCAACCATCAAATTGAAAAATACTACAATCGGTATTGGCGGAAAAGAAACTGTTGTTGATAATCTTGAAGTTTTTACTATTCCTTTAAGAGAAGAAGATAAATATTTTTATGGAAATTTAGGCCAGGATGTTATAAGCAGATTCGACACTCTAATTATTAATTTTAGCAAGATGTATCTTAAGTTCGAGTAACCAACCTTGATTCATAAATCTTGAGACAAGTTACTCGAAATTAAATTTCAAGAATCATGTTTTCTTGCCGATAAGCAGCTATCGGTAAATTAATTATTATCTTTTCAAAGATTTATTCTTATCAATCTATTTTCCAACGCGAATCGAATGATATGGCGATCTGCTTTGAACTGTTGGGTGCAATCATTGTTTGAAAATCCGAAGATGCAAAGTTAAGTTCGATTAATCCAAAATCGACACCTAATCCGAAAGCCCACTGAAAACCTGTAAGGCCGCCGAATGAAACACCTGATCGTAAATACGGACACCAGCTCAGCGGTTTCCATTCTGTTCCTACGGAAACGCGTGGTACAGTTGTATTGCCGGGAAGATCATTTAGCCCTTGGTTTAAATCAAAAGCGAGAGTAAGTGAACTTTCGTTTTGTTCGTTGTATTTCAATTTATATGCAACTCCGAATCTAATTGCAGTTGCTAATGAGGTCGTTATACTTCCGATTTTTTGACTGCTTCCCGTAATCTGATTCTTTAATGAATCCCGTTCGGCTTGACTTGAAATATCGTCAATATAAATTTTCCCGAATGAAGAAAATTCCGCAGCATTATTATCCCAGGTTATTTTACCCAAATCGGTTACGCTAAAGGCCAGCTTAATATTATCATCAATCTTCGCAAGTAATCCAAAATCTATTCCGTAGCCGGTACCTGCCGGTGACGGGAACAGTGAAAAACTTGAACTATGATTGGTCGAATCGAAATTATATTTAATACCGAAGTTGCTTGAAAAAGCAGAGTAGCCGATTAAATCCGAATTACCTGTAATCTGAGCCAAGTTACCCGTACTTAATGTAGTATTCAGTCTTTCGGTACCCATATACATATAACCGTGGACCAGTTTAACTGAAATCCCTGCAGCAAGTTCTTTTAAAAACGAAGGCTTTAATTCTTCAAGACTTCTTGCATATGATAATGAATAATCTCTAATCCACCATGCTTTCATACTACCGGTGCTTAAATCATAGACATGACCAATTTGGTTTCCATTTAAAGCCAAATCAACTATTGCATCAGGAAAATTTAATTTTGACGAGATAAAGTCGGTAACGGAAAAATCAAATGCTCCAACGTCAGGATTAGCTTTGTAGCTAATATTTATCAGACTTGTTGAAGCATTCGCAAAAATCAATCCGCCGTTTTTAAATAAATCATTAAGCCTCTGTTTATCGGATTGCGTCAAATATCTTGCATTACCATTATCTCCGCCAAAAAAGTAATTAAAATTTTGTAAGCTCATAAAATCAGTCCCAGTTCTGAATGCAACAGAAGGAAGAGGCAGAACAGTTTTAAATTGGACAGAATAATTAGGAGCTTCAATAAGATTAGCAGGGTTTATTCCGATTGAGTAAACTCCTTCGGAAACCGCATTGTATGTTTTTCCCATTCCGGACGATCGAGCATCCGCAGCACCGGACGATCCGTACTGAGCAAAATTATTTGAAGTAAGAAAAACCGTTGTTATGGCAATAAGCCAACAAATTTCAAATCCATATCTTTTCATAAAGCATCATTTCCCTTGGTTTACGTGATAATTAATTTTACCGTAAGCCTTAATTCTCATCCAATCCGATGGTCTTACTACAATTATTGGAGGCGGGTTTTGATAGGCATCCTTTGTTCTCATGCTTATAGAATAAACCGCATGATAAGCGTCGGCTAACATTTTAACTTGTGAAGAATCCAGTTGAATCAATTCCGGAGGATTAGTATAAGTTCCTACTGCTTCACCGTTACCGTCCGTTTCGGCGCCCTGAAAATACAGAGAATCCGAACCGTCAGAACCTTTAGTTAACGTAAAAAGTTTATTATACTTCGCATCTAACAAATCAACCTTAATCCATGATGTCAATGGTATGGCATTATCAACCTGGATATTAATATCTGCCCCAAGTCCGTCTCTAATTCGATTTCTATCCGCTTGGGTTATAGTGACATCTGAAGTATCCTTAACCGAACTTTTTTTCAAAGCAAAATAAGTTTTTGTAGAAAAATTTGCATCAAAGCTAAGCGAGTCGCCGGAAGTTACTGTACCTTCCGTATAATCCGGGTTCATGACGTACTCTGAAGTAAACTTTATTGAGTCCGGTAAAAAAGTAATAAACGAAGTTATATTGCTGTTCGATTGATTAAATACTCTGGTACAGGTGCCGTTAACAATGAAAAGATTGAAGCTCGAATTGCCGGTACTGTCTTTTAAAGAAAATTCACTGCCATCGTTTCTCTTGCCTGTAATCTTTAAATTTTTCATCTCAATAGTAAACGGACCCGATTGGTTGGAATAATAATTTACAACAAATGCAAGATCAGCATATTTGAGTACAGAATTTTCATCCAGCGTAACGGCTTTATTGTCAATGAATTGTTTTGATTCTCTTTTAACTCCGAGCGATTTAGGTTTTAACTTACCTTTCATCATCTCAAATCCCAAACCGGAAATTGAAAGGTTAACATTTGCATATGCAGTTATATCGGAGGTGTTCACCCTGCAAATTATTTTAAATTTTCCTCTCAGAGAATCAGGCTGGTTCGCCGGCCTAAGATAAGAATCATTTTCCAAATCCCGTGTTTCATTTACGGAATTTCCCGAAAGCACACTGGATGAAATTGTTACCGGGTTACCCTGTTGATCTCGTATTGAAGGAATAACCATTTCAATATTTACAGTACCTGATGACGGATTTGTAATATTTAAATTTAATGTACCTTCACTGAATACAGCTTGATCAATTTGAGCACTGTCGGGAAATGGAAAATAGAATTCCATACTCTCATTGCCCGCAGCAACAATCGGATGATCATTCGATGACGATGCTCCGCCTTGTTCTAAAAATTCCGAAACACCGCTTCCATCTGAAAATACATCCGATTCAAAAATATAAATGCTATCTGTTCCTGAAGTTTTAAGTGCTTTGATATAAGCTTGTTTTTTAATAATATCATTTAATTCGTATTTTTTATTTAAAATGGGCACATTAAGTTGTACATCCCATTGGGGAAGGACAATATTATTAGGCAGCTTTGCACACCCCAATAAACCCAAGAATAACGTAAGTGTAAAAAGAAAAAATATCTTCACGTAATACCTGCAATTTTTTATCAATATCTCTGTAAAATAAACCGGAGCCTGGCAATTAAAAAAAACAATTTTTATTCCATTGAAAACGGTAAAAAATTCTTAATAAAAAAGAGGTGAAGGTAATTTTAAAAAAGTAAAAAAGGGATGATGAAGGTAATTCTTACGAAAACATTTAAAAATAAAAAAGCTCAAAGCAGAATGTACTTTGAGCTTTAAAACATCAGGAAAAGGTGCTAATTTACTTTTTCATCTTTTCTAATCGGGGCAAAACCGAAATGCTGGCTTGGATTTCCCTCAATTTTAATTTCACCGAACTTTGATTCGAACTTTTGAATATTATCTTTCAAAGCCTTTAAAAGCATCTTTGCATGCTGCGGCGTTGTTATGATTCTCGCGTGAACTTTTGCTTTGGGAATGCCCGGTACTATCCGGGTAAAATCGATAATAAACTCAGCCGGTGAATGTGTTATGATAGCTAAATTGGAATAAATACCTTCGGCTTCTTTTTCACCTAACTCGATATTAATTTGTTGTCCTGGTTGTTGTGGCTCATTTTGTGCCATAATATTTCTTTCGTTAATCCTTCAAAATTATTGTGAACCTTTTCTAATTTTATCTGCTTTACTGAATGCATTCTCGGCATCATCCTTCATATTTAAAACCGTATAAACTTTTCCTAAAAGTTCCCAGGTTTGCGCATCATCTTCGCGGATTTGGACAAGTTTCTCAAGATACGGTAGCGCTGACTGAAATTTCGGCTTGTAAGCAATGGTTGTATCTTCTTTATCATTAGATTCTTTAGCTAAATCAGCGCCCCACTTAACGTATGCAACGGCAATGTTATATAATGCATTTTCATATTCCGGGTCAATGTCGATCGCTTTTTCAAATTGTAAAATTGCTCCCTGATAATCTTTTTTACCCAAAAGCAGTACCCCGTAGTTATACCGGTAAAACTTATTGTTCGGATCTTTTTCAACACCTTCTTTGAACGCATTTATTGCAACATCAATCTTATGCGCTGAAATATAAGCATTCGATAATGTCAGTAGAAGATCGCTGTTATCAGGATAAAACTTTCTGCCTTTTTCCAATAAGGTGATTACTTGATTATAATAATCCATAGCTTTAATGCTATCCTGTGCATTATGGGAAGATTCAAATTTACTCCCAAGGTTCTGGCCTTTAGCATAGTAAATCTCTCCCAGAAATTTATAACCGTCTAATGAATTTTGCTTATCGATTAAAGTTTTGAGAGGTTCGATAGCATTGTCATTATCTCCATTACTCATATAAACGAATGCAAGATTTTTATATGTATCAGCCGAATCAGGTTCAAGCTGAACAGCCAGTTTAAAAGAGTTTATAGATTTATCATATAAAACTTTCGAACTATCCTTGTTCGTTTTAACTGCTTCATTGGCAGCCTGGTAATATTTAACTCCTTTATTGAAAAGTTGTGCCCAGTAATATTTTTTTGAATCGTTTATCTCTTTGTCATATTTTTTACTAATCGAAAGGGATTTGTTGTAAGCATCGTTCATTTTATCAAACATTTCTTTTTCGCCATAAACATATCCTAAATAATAATAAGCTTCATCACTTTTAGGATTTGTTTGAACTTCTTTTTGAAGAACATCTATAGCTTTATCATAATTTTTTTGCTGAATATAGAGCTTTGCACTTGTAATATTTGTCGAAGCACATTCTAATCCCATAAAGGATAAACCGAGTAGTAAAAATATGGCTTTAATTAAATTTGAGTTACGCATTTTTTCTCCATTGAATAACAAATAAATGAGTTTAAACTTAGTATTTTACATTTCGATAGTCAAGAAAAACAACTCACCAAAAATTCAGGAAACAAGATAAAATTACCGCATTATTTAACTTTTTCCTAAATAGCAGAAAACAATTTCTACTCACCCATGCAGATATTTTTTATATTTGGAGTTAAAAAAAGAGGTTGTTTTGACCAACGAAGAAATTATCAGATCCCTGCCCAAAGTGCTGCTTCATGATCACCTTGACGGCGGGTTAAGGCCACAGACAATTATTGAACTTGCCAAGGAACTAAAATACAACAACTTGCCAACCACCAATCCCAAAGAATTAGGATTATGGTTCCAAAAAGGTGCAAATAAAGGCAATCTTGTTGAATATTTACAAGGTTTTCAACACACAACGGCAGTTATGCAGACCAGAGATGCCCTGGAACGAACTGCATATGAAATGATGGAAGATATGAAAAACGACGGGGTCTGTTATGTTGAGACTAGATTTGCTCCTGTTTTTCACACAAATAAAGGATTATATAATGAGGATGTTGTTACTGCCGTACTCGATGGATTAGAAAAAGGTAAAAGAGATTTCGGTGTTGGATACGGTTTGATTCTCTGCGGTATGAGAAATATGAAAAACACTTTAGAGATTGCTGAATTAGCCGTTAATTTACGGAACCAGGGCGTAGTTGGTTTTGATCTTGCAGGCGAAGAAGGCGGTTTTCCGCCAAAGAAACATATTGACGCTTTTCAATTCATTCAAAGAGCAAATTTCAATATTACCATCCATGCAGGTGAAGCCTTCGGCAAAGAATCAATCTGGCAGGCAATTCAATGGTGCGGCGCCCACAGGATCGGACACGCAACTCATTTGCGTGAGGATATTTCAATGGATAAAAACGGGAATGTTACCGGGTTCGGTGAACTTGCTCAATACGTTCTGGATAAAAGAATTCCTCTCGAAATTTGTCTTCTCAGTAATGTACATACAGGTGCAGTGGACAAAATCGAAAATCATCCGTTCGGCATCCTTTTTAAAGAAAGATTTAGAGTAACGATAAACACCGATGATCGCCTTATGAGCGACACAAATATGACTAAGGAATTTCTTGTAGCCATCCAGAATTTTAATCTTACTCTGGATGATATTGAAAAAATTACTATTAATTCCATGAAATCGGCTTTCATTCATTACGAAGAAAGACTGCATTATATATATAATGTTATCAAGCCGGGATTTCAAAATGTAAAAGATAAATTACTTTCACTTAAAGCTAATTCGGGTAAATATGAAAAAACTCTTCACAAATTATAATTTTGATTTTGACAAAAACGATAAAAGAATCTTAACATCTTTTTGCAAACAAGTGATTAAACAACTTGGGGGAGAAGAAAAATATTTTATGGAAACTCGCGCTTTCAGTTCTATACTGGATAAATTAAATAATAATTCGGAAACTGTTAAGCTAACTAAAGATGAGCGAACACGTTTGGTTAATCAGCTTGAAGAAAATGTTAAGTATTTGGATAAGAAAATCGCGAAAAGCTGGATATTTAAAAAATGGCTGTATAAATCTTTACACAGCCAATACGAAAATCTTTTAGAAAAGCATTTTAAAGGATAAAAAATGACACAAGTACTTGATAAAAAATCAATCAAAGCCCCGCATGGAACTAAAATTTCGTGTAAGGGCTGGATTCAAGAAGCAGCAATGAGAATGCTGATGAACAATTTAGACGCCGAAGTAGGCGAGAAGCCGGAGGAGTTAATTGTTTATGGCGGAAGCGGTAAAGCTGCAAGAAACTGGGATGCATATTCTGCAATAGTTTCTTCATTAAAAAATCTGGAGAATGACGAAACGCTTCTGGTCCAATCTGGTAAACCGGTTGGTATTTTTAAAACTCATACTATGGCACCGAGAGTAATCATCTCAAACGCAATGCTTGTTCCCAAATGGGCAACATGGGATGAATTTAGAAGACTCGAAGGAATGGGACTTACAATGTTCGGGCAAATGACTGCCGGAAGCTGGATTTATATCGGCACACAAGGAATTTTACAAGGGACATATGAAACATTTGCAGAGTGCGGCCGCAAATATTTTAACGGTTCGCTTAAAGGCAAACTAATTCTAACTGCAGGATTAGGGGGAATGGGAGGTGCTCAGCCGCTTGCTGCAACGATGGGCGGCGCTGCCTTACTCGGCATTGAAGTAGATCCTGCGAGAGCTCAGAAAAGAATCGATACAGGCTACATGGATAAATTGACGGATAACCTGGATGAAGCACTTGCATGGTCATTGAATGCAAAAGAAAAAGGTATCGCCCTTTCCGTTGGTTTAATCGGAAATGCAGGAGAAATACTTCCAAAAATTTTGGAAAAAAATATTATTCCCGATATGTTAACCGATCAAACTTCCGCTCACGATACTTTAAATGGTTACGTACCGATGGGAATGAGTTTTAACGAAGCTCTGGAGTTAAGAAAATCAAATCCGGACAAATACATTAAGCTTGCAAAGGATACTATCTCCGTTCATGTTAAAGCAATGCTTGAATTTCAAAAAAGAGGTGCAAAGACTTTTGATTACGGAAACAACATCCGCGGCGAAGCTAAAGAAAACGGTGTCGAAAACGCATTCGATATTCCGGGCTTTGTACCTGAATTTATAAGGCCTCTGTTTTGTGATGGTAAGGGTCCTTTTAGATGGGCGGCTTTATCTGGAGATCCGGAAGATATTTACGCTACAGATGAAGCAATTAAACAAACATTCCCTGAAAATAAAGCTTTGATGAACTGGATAGATATGGCGCAAAAAAAGGTTCATTTCCAGGGATTGCCTGCGCGCATTTGCTGGCTTGGTTATGGAGAAAGAGCAAAAATGGGAAAAATATTTAATGAATTAGTTGCTTCGGGCAAAGTGAAAGCGCCGATTGTAATCGGAAGAGATCATCTTGATTGCGGGTCGGTTGCATCGCCAAACCGCGAAACCGAAGGAATGAAAGACGGCAGTGACGCGATTGCAGACTGGCCAATATTAAATGCACTTATGAACACAATCGGAGGTGCAAGCTGGGTTTCGGTTCATCATGGCGGCGGTGTGGGGATCGGTAATTCGATTCATGCCGGGATGGTAATCGTTGCAGACGGAACGAAAGAAGCAGAGACAAGGCTTGAAAGGGTTTTAACATTCGATCCAGGCCTCGGCATTATGCGTCATGCCGATGCCGGGTACGAAAAAGCAATCGATAATGCGAAGAAATTCAATATTAAAATACCAATGTTAAAATAATATGTACTTAAACATTATTTAAAGAATATATAATTGGAGATCAAATATGAAAGTTAAATTATTAATAGCGGATAAATTTCCGGAAGAATATGTTCAACAACTGAAGAATTTAGATCTGGATGTTACGTATTCTCCGAAGCTCGGCGCCAATGATCTTCCCGAAGCAATTAAAGATAATGATATTTTAGTTGTAAGATCAACTGTAGTTACCGAAGAAACAATAAACAAGAGTAATGAACTCGATCTAATTATTCGTGCCGGTTCGGGTGTTAACAATATTAATATTCCCGCCGCAAATAAAAAAGGAGTTTACGTTGCCAATTGTCCCGGTATGAATGCTATCGCAGTTGCCGAACTTGCCATCGGATTAATGGTATCCTTAGATAGAAGAATTCCGGATAACGTAATGGATTTCAAGAACGGGAAGTGGAACAAGGCCGAATACTCAAAAGCTCAGGGATTGAAAGGCAAAACTCTCGGTGTAATCGGCGTTGGAAATATCGGTAAAGAAGTTGCGAAAAGGGCTCTGGCTTTTGAAATGAATGTTTACGGCAAAGACATTTCGAGGATTGAAGGAGTACCGATCAAAGATTTTTCGGAAATGGATAAATTGATTCCTTTATGCGATGCTATAACGCTGCATCTTCCTGCAACACCGGAAACAAAAAATCTTTTTAATAAAGAAATGTTCGGTTACATGAAACCGAATGCATTGCTGATAAATACTTCCAGGCCTGATATAATTGATGAAGATGCAATGCTGGAAGCAATTAAGGAAAAAAACATTCGGGTAGCATTGGACGTCTTTAAAGGTGAACCTGAAGCAAAAACCGGAGAGGTTAGTTCCAAACTGCAAAACAATCCCAATGTTTACGTTACACACCACATAGGCGCTTCAACAGAACAAGCACAGGATGCAGTTGCTGCTGAAACCGTAAGAATAATTAAAGACTTTATTAAAAGCGGATATATCGCTCACTGGGTAAATAGAGCTAATGTTGCTGATTCACCTTATCAGCTTGTCGTAAAACATTTTGATAAACCAGGGGTTCTTGCCTCTGTACTTGATATAATTAGAGCAGGAAATATTAACATTGAAGAAATTGAAAATGTTATTTTTGACGGAGGAATTGCAGCTTGCTGTACACTGAAACTTAGAAATGCAGTCAATGCAGACATGCTTAAAACAATTAAAGAAAATCCTGATGTATTAAGCGTTTCACATGTAGCCATCTAAATCTTTAAACGAGGCTGACTAAAATGTTGCACAGAATAATCACATAGTGATGACAATGTTATAATCCGTGCTACGATGATAAAATATTTTAATTAAAATTCAATTATATACAACAAATAGATTATTTAACTAATTTACTTTTGGTCAGCCTCGGTAAAGTTCTTAAACTAGTTTCAATTCTATGATTTCTTCCACCATCCCGTAATAATAAGGCAACCGAATTAATTGATTTATTCCTTCAATGTCGTTTGAATCCAGATTTAATACAACAGATGATACGTTCTTTTTAATGTATTCAATTGCACTTTCACTGAAAGCCGGATCAATATTTCCTGTTTCGATTAAATCATAGAACTTATTTTCGACATTTCCTAAATTGTTTTCAATTTCTTTAATATTCTTTTTCTCTGCAGAAGCTAATACGAAATTAACGAAAGGGAAGGAAATGATTTCATGTACTTCGTCTGAGAAGCTTAATCCTTTTATGAGTAAATCGTTTTTGAAATTGGCATCACCAACAAGCAGAATATTCTTATCCTGATTTTCTTTAAATGAAGCAATTAGTTTTATACCGGTATCGATATTGTATAACTCTTTAAATAAAATTTTTACCAGCAGGGCTTCAAGTGTTGAAACATCGCCGGACAAATAAATTTCATTTAATTTCCTTTCCGTTGAACTAAAATAAAGATAAGAATTACATAAGCTACCATCAAATGAAAGGCCGATATTTTTTGAGACTAACAATTCTTTGTGCTTTATTAAATCGGTTGTTGGTATTAATGCAGCAGCATTTTTATCTTTCAATAATTCGGAAATCAATAATGAAGATTGTTTAAACTCAATAATTTTACTGATCTCCGGTGAAACTGAATCTTTTATAAGCCTTGTGATAAAATTATTTGGAAATAATAAACGCATCATTAGAAACTCACTTCAATAAAAAAGCCGCTTTGAAGCGGCTTATAAAAAGTTGAATTATTTTTTCTTATCTTTTATCCTTGCCGCTTTACCTGCCAGGTTTCTCAGATAGTACAGCTTAGCACGCCTGACACTGCCTTGTTTTAACAATTCAATTTTTGCAATCTTTGGCGAATTAAAAGGGAAAATTCTTTCGACGCCGACACCGCTCGAAACTTTTCTAACGGTGAATGTTTTACTGTTTCCTCCGCCCCTTATATTGATTACATCGCCTTCAAAAGGCTGTAATCTTTCTTTATCACCTTCCACAACTCTAACGTGAACTCTAATATGATCACCGGATCTAAATTGAGGAAGTGCATCGATTGGTTTTTCTGCCAATATATTATTTACATCAATCATTGTTTTCTCCGTAATTAAAATTTCTCCATTTCTCTGTTAATATTTTCGATTGGGATTCTTTCCATTTTTTAATTTCACTAAAATTTCCGGAGAGCAAAACTTCCGGTACTTTCATTCCTCTGTATTCTGCGGGCCGCGTATAATTGGGAGCTTCTAAAATCTCGCCGTCCTGGAAACTATCATCAAGGGCTGCTTCACTGTCATTTAAGACCCCGGGAATTAAACGAACAATTGAATCTATTACCATCAGTGCAGGCAATTCTCCTCCCGTTAAAACGAAATTGCCGATTGAAATTTCATCTGTTGCAAATTTTTGCCTGACTCTGTCGTCAATATCCTTATAGTGCCCTGAAATAAATAAAATATTTTGAGCCAAGGAAAGTTTATTCGCATATCTCTGATCATATATTTTCCCTTTCGGAGTTAGGAAGATGATATGATCATATTTTATTTCTTCCAGCAGTTTTTCAATACATTCAAAGAACGGTTCAGGCTTTAATACCATTCCCGGTCCTCCGCCGAACGGTTTGTCGTCTATCTGTCTGTGCTTATTATAAGCATAATCTCTCAAATTATGGATAAAAAAACAGATTTTCTTTTTATCTTGAGCTCTTTTGATTATACTTATATTAAGAGGACATTCAAAAAAATCTGGAACAGCGGAAATTATATCAATCCTCATCATCTTCGTAAAAATCGCCGCCCTGTTTTAATACCAACGTTTTTGAATTCGTGTCAAAGCTTTCAATAAAATTATCATTGCCCGGAAGAAGCAGTTCTTTTCCCTGCATATCCTCAATCACGAAAACATCATTGGCAGGAAGATTTAAAACATCAATAACTTTTCCGAATAAGGCGGAATTTCTAAGAACACGGCTGCCGATTAAATCATGAATAAAAAAATAATTTTCAGGCAGTTCAATTAAATCTTCTTTATCGATAAACAAATCTTTCCCGATCAAAATGCCGGCGTCTTCATCGGAATTGAAGTTAACAAATTTAATTGCATATTTATCATTAACGTATTTCACCTTCTCGATAAGAAATTTTTTTTTCTTGCCGAAAAAATCAATATAAATTTCCCTCAGGTTAAAAAACCTTTCCGGGAAATCCGAGAATGATTCAATATTAAGAAAACCGTTTTTACCGTTCGCCGAAACAATGTTTGCAATTAAATAATAATCTTCCAATGCACCTTATCATCAAATATTTAACATAATAATCTTAATCAACAATTTCCAGTATCGCCCTTTTACCTTCCTTTGCAGCAATTGCAGTTAACAAGGTTCTCATTGCTTGTGCGGTTTTTCCCTGTTTTCCGATAACTTTACCGACATCATCTGCGTTTACTCTCAATGACAACACGACCTTGTTTTCTTCAGGCCGGTTTTCATCGATCACAACGTTATCAGGATTATCTACAAGGTGTTTAACGATAAATTCAATGAACTCTTTCATAAAAAGAAGCCTCCTATATTAAGAGTAGGGAGCTTTAGAATTTTAGTACAGCAGAGAATTACTGCCGACAGAACTAAGATTCTTCCCCGGAAGGATTCTCATCAGAAGTAGCGCCCTTTACTTCTGTTGTACTTTCTTCAATTTTCTTTGCTTCTTCTTCTGCCTTTTCTTCGGCAGCTTTCTTCTTTACTTTTTTATCAGCAGAGGAACTTGATTTAACTTCCTGAATCTTATTCCACTTTTCAAGCTCTTCATTTATTTTATCTTCGGATAATCCTTTTTTAGTCAAATGATGCTTTAAGATTATCCCTTTTTGTCTAAGAAGACTTTTCACCGTATCTGTCGGCTGGGCTCCTTTGTTCAACCAATAGAATGCCCTCTCTTCATTTATCTGAACGGTGTGAGGATTGGACAACGGATTATAACTTCCAATCGATTCCAAAAATTTACCATCTCTCGGCGACCTTGAGTCTGCCGCAACTACTCTATACATAGGCTGTTTCTTTTTGCCCATCCTTTTTAATCTTAACTTAACCGCCAATTAATTAAACCTCCGCGTTATATTTATTAATTAAACTTCATGTTCCGAAACGGAACATTTCCAAAACCAGTTTTACTAAATTTTCCCATCATCTTTTTCATTTCAGAAAATTGTTTAAGCAAACGGTTAACCTCCTGAATGGATGTTCCGCTGCCCCTGGCAATTCTTTTACGTCTACTTCCGTTTAAAATCTTCGGGGTAGACCTTTCAGTAAGAGTCATTGAATTGATAATCGCTTCAATTTTTATAAAAGCTCTATCATCAATATTAACGTTTTTAAGTTGATTTCCAAGTCCCGGAATCATACTTAGCAACGATGACAAAGAACCCATTTTCTTTATGGTTTTAATTTGCTTAAGAAAATCATTAAAATCAAATTTATTTTTACGAAATTTTTCTTCTAATTTCTCGGCTTCAATATCTTCTAAATGTTCCTGAGCTTTTTCGACCAAAGTGACGATATCGCCTTTGCCTAAAATACGGGATGCAAGCCTGTCAGGATAAAAAATGTCTAAATCGGTTAATTTTTCGCCATTACTAATGAATTTAAGCGGTTTTCCAACAACTGATCTTATCGATAAAGCAGCACCACCGCGGGCATCACCGTCCAGTTTTGTGAGCACAATACCGTCAAAATTCACATTTTCATCGAATGCTTTGGCAGAATTCACTGCATCCTGACCGGTCATAGAATCGACTACGAACAGCGTTTCGGTCGGTTTTGCCAAATTTTTGATTTGCGCAACTTCATCCATCATTGCCTGGTCAACATGAAGCCTGCCAGCTGTATCAATAATAACAAGATCGAATTTATTCACTTTAGCATAATCCAAAGCTTGAGTTACGACCTTAATTGCATCTTTTTCTTCTAAAGAAAACACAGGAGTATATATTTGCTCACCAAGTGTTTTCAACTGCTGAATAGCGGCAGGACGATAAACATCTGCTGCAACAAGCAAAATTTTACCGCTTTTTTCTTTCAGCCTTTTTGCAAGTTTTGCGCTGAAAGTGGTTTTACCTGAACCCTGTAAACCAACTACTAATATCGTGGTAAAGCCGGTAGCATTTAATTTTAACTCGCTTTTATCGCTTCCAAGCAGTTTCGTCAGCTCATCGTAAATAATTTTTGTGATTAGCTGACCGGGAGTAATCGAGGCAATTACTTCCTTACCGAGTGCTTTGGCAGAAACATTTTCAATGAACTCTTTTGCAACCTTATAATTTACGTCTGCATCGAGAAGAATTCGCCTGATTTCCCTAAGCGAATCCGAAATATTTTTTTCACTTAACTTTCCCTGACCTATAACTTTCTTAAGCGCCGAATCTAATTTTAGCGATAAATCTTCAAACATAAATAAAATATAGGTAAAATTTCTTTAAAAATCTTAAGAATTTGCTTTTAGAGCGTTTGCCCCCGAAACAATCTCGATTAGTTCTTTGGTAATAGCAGATTGCCTTTCTCTGTTATATTTCATATTCAGAGTTCTGATCAATTCGTTTGCATTTGTTGTCGCGTTATCCATTGCGGTCATTTGTGCTGCAAATTCGGCAGCGTTGGACTCCAACAAAATTCTCCACATTTGAGCTTTTAAATGTTTCGGTAATAGATAATTAAAAATATAATTTTGATCAGGCTCGTATATATAATTTGTTTCAATCTTTTTTTCTTTTTCGTCAGTTACTATTGGAATCGGGAGAAATTGTTCAACAATTAATTTTTGCTGTATTATGGATTTGAACTCATTATAAACAATTATAACTTTATCAAAAATATTTTTTAAGTAAGAGTCAATCACGGAATTTGAAATACTTAATGCTTCCTGGTATGTAAGTGAACCAAATATACCGACAGACTTTCCGAAAATTTCATAGTTTCGTTTATTAAAAAAATCATGTCCTTTTTTGCCCGCACAGTAAAGTTGATATGAAGCTTTATCTTTTAACTCTTCATCTATATACCTGGTTACTTCCTTAATAATATTAGCATTAAAAGCTCCGCAAAGCCCTCTATCCGCAGTAACCACGACAATAGCAATATTCTTTTCATCTTTCTGAACGAGGTACGGATTATTTGCTAAATCTTCTTCCGTTACAAGGTGCGAAAGCATTTTGAATATTTGGTTTGCATATGGCCGGGCATTGATAATTCTATCCTGCGCTCTTCTTAGTTTAGCAGCAGCAACCATTTTCATTGCTTTTGTTATCTGCTGTGTATTTTTAACACCTTTGATTCTTTGCTTTATGTCTCTTAATGTTGCCATAAAATTTCTTTAGTGTCAAACGCTCTTTTTAAAAGTTGCTAAGAATTCTTCAACTGCTTTTCTAATTTTCTCGTTAGTTTCTTTGCTTATGTCTTTGTCTTTTTTAATAGCTTCAAAAATATTATTATACTTTACTTCAAAATATTCCAGCACTTCTCTTTCAAATCTTTTAACATCGTGAAGCGAAATGTTATCCAGGTATCCGTTGGTTCCTATAAAAAGGCTAACTACCTGTCTTTCCACAGCAATAGGAGCATACTGTCCTTGTTTTAATAATTCAACTAATCTTGCACCTTTCGATAAAGTTCTTTGTGTTGCCTTATCAAGGTCGGAACCAAATTTTGCAAAAGCTTCAAGCTCTCTATATTGGGCTAAATCCAGCTTTAAGCTGCCAGCAACTTTTTTCATTGCTTTTATTTGTGCATTACCGCCAACACGGGAAACCGAAATTCCAACGTTAATAGCGGGTCTTACGCCGGCATTAAATAGATTGGACTCAAGATAAATTTGTCCGTCGGTAATTGAGATAACGTTTGTCGGAATATAAGCAGAAACATCGCCTTGCTGTGTTTCTATTATCGGAAGCGCTGTTAAGCTGCCACCGCCTAAATCATCACTTAATTTTGATGCTCTTTCCAGCAGTCTTGAGTGCAAGTAAAAAACATCTCCGGGATATGCTTCACGTCCCGGCGGCCTTCTAAGCAACAATGATAATTCCCGGTAAGCAGCAGCTTGTTTGGAAAGATCGTCGTAAATTACAAGAGCATGCTTGCCGTTATCGCGGAAATATTCGCCTAAAGTTGCACCGCTGTATGGCGCAATAAACTGAAGTGGGGCAGGTTCGGAAGCCGATGCGGCTATCACAGTTGTAAACTCCATTGCACCTTTTTCTTCCAGTTTTGCAACAACTTGTGCTACAGTTGAGCTCTTTTGGCCTATTGCAACATAGATACAGTAAACCGGCTTAATTCCTAAATTCTTTGCTTCTTCAGTATGAGTATATTTCTGATTTATTATCGCATCGATTGCAACTGCTGTTTTACCGGTTTGCCTGTCACCGATAATTAATTCTCTCTGCCCTCTTCCGATTGGAATCATTGCATCGATGGCGGAAATACCAGTTTGAAGGGGTTCCTTGACCGGCTGTCTCTGGATTACACCGAGAGCCTTTCTTTCGATTTGGGAAAATTTACTCGTAGAAATGTTTCCTTTACCATCAATAGGAATTCCCAATGGCGTAATAACCCTGCCAAGCATTTCTTCACCAACAGGCATCGAGGCAACACGTTTTGTTCTTTTAACAACGTCACCTTCTTTAACAAGCGTGGATTCACCAAACAAAACACACCCCACACTGTCTTCTTCAAGATTTAAAACCATTCCGAAGACATCGTTAGGGAATTCGATTAACTCTCCGGCCATAACTTTTGAAAGCCCGTAGACTCTTGCTATACCGTCGCCAACTTGAAGTACTGTACCGACGTCGTATATATCTACTTCACTTTCAAAGCCGGAAAGTTGTTTACGTAAAATTGCCGATATTTCATCAGGCCTTACTTCAGCCATTGTTTAATCCCTTATTAATTTCAAACTTTAATTTAATGTTGCGCTGCCATGTAAGAACTGTTTTCTAAGCAAACTCAATTGATGTTTCAAAGAAGCATCGTACACCGTATCGCCTACTGCAGCCACAAATCCGCCGATTATTTCAGGATCGACACTATATTTCAATTTAATTTTCTTGTTCAACATTTTGTTAAACAAAGCAATTAATTCTTCCCGCTCTTTATCATCCAGTTCAAATGCGGTTTTTAAGTTAACATTAGCATAACCTAATTTTTCATCTCTCAATATCATAAAATTTTTCATGATATCGTATAGCAGATTCTCACGATCTTTATCTATCACAAACCTTAAAAACTCCAAAGTATCGCTGCTAATTTTGTCTTTAAAAATCTCAGTTAATATCGAAAGTTTCAATTCGGGTTTCACTATAGGATTTTCCATAGTACGGAACAGTTCACCGCTCGATTCTAAAGCAGAGATAATTAATTCGACATCTTTAGTTGTATCGTCAAGATTTTTCTTATCTTCGGCAACTCCCATCAGGGACTCGGCATATCTCGTTGAAACTTTATACTCTGCCATTTTTAATTTTTATTTATTTCTTCCAGATATCTATCGATGATTTTTTTATTCTCTGCTTTATTAATCTTTTCCCGCAAGAGTTTCTCAGCAGCATTTATTGCAATTTCCGCAACCTGGCTTTTAAGCTCTTCAAACGAAGCTTCTCTTTTCCTGTCAATTTCAGCCTGTGCATCGCTAATCATTTTCTGAGCCTGTTCTTTGGTTTCCTGAAGCATTTGATCTTTCAACTTTTGAGCAAATGTACGGCTTTGTTCAATAATCTTTTTTGATTCTTCCTCAGCCTTGGAAATATTTGCTTTATTTTCTTCAAGAACCTTTTGCGCTTCTTCCTGGGCTTTTTCCGCTTTCTCAAGCGATTCACGTATTGCGGTTTCTCTCTGTCCTAAAGCTGTAAGTATAGGTTTCCAAGCAACTTTTTTTAGCACAAAAAGAAGTATAACAAAAGTAATTACCGTCCAGAAAACCAGCCCGGGATTTACTTCGATTAAATTTATTCCTTCGAGCAGAAGAGCATAAGTATTTGCTAAAATAAAACTAATAAGCATTATTAGTTTCCTTATTTAAAATTTAAGATTTAATTGCTAATAGAATGCATATAACCAATGCAAAGAAAGCAATACCTTCGATTAGTGCTGCTGCGATAATCATACTTGTACGAATCGGACCAGCAGCTTCAGGCTGCCTTCCCATTGCTTCAAGTGCGGATGCAGCAAGTTTACCGATACCAAGGCCTGCTCCGATAACTGCAATTCCGGCTCCAATACCGGCGCCTAACCATCCTAAGTCCATTAGTTTCCTCCTAAATATTTTTGATTGTTTTTATAGTAAAATAATTTTTAATGCTCAGGGTGCATTGACATTCCGATGAACAATGCAGTAAGCATGGTAAAAATATATGCCTGAATTAAGGCAATAAGAATCTCCAGTAATTCAATAAATAAAGTAAATCCTACTGCAACCGGCGAAACATATATCGTATGTAAAATAAATATTAGGCCGAGAAGCGAAAAAATTACTATATGCCCTGCAATCATATTTGCAAAAAGACGTATACACAATGCAAAAGGCTTTGTAAATAAACCAAGTATTTCCAGGGGAATCATTATTATCAAAATCCATCCCGGCATACCCGATGGCACTAAGTTTTTCAAATATTTAAAAAATCCATGATTTTTTATTCCGCCTAATTGAATTGCAATAAAAGAAATAGCTGCCAAGCTTGCGGTTACTCCAAGGTTACCGGTCGGTACTACCAAATTCGGTGCAGGGATTAACCCGAATAAATTAATAAAAAGAATAAAAAAGAAAAGCGTCAGCATGTAAGGCATAAAACCTTCATAACCTTTTCCGATGGACGGTTTGACGATTTCATCTCTTACAAAAACAATAATTATCTCAAAAAGATTAGTTAACCCCTTTGGAATTAACGATTTCTTGTATCCCCTGGATAAAAAAATAAGCAAAAGCACTAAAATTACAGTAACGACCCAAACGAAAAAAATATCTTTAGTAATTGAGATATCGAATCCGAATAGTTCAATATGCGGGAGATAAAGCTTTCCAAAAGGATAAAAATCAATAAAGTTGGAATCCATTACATGGTGAAGAATCCATCCTCCGCCTTCACCGCTACTGTGTGCAGAAGCAGTATCAATTGCAGATTTTAATGTGTCTGCAGCAGTACTTAAAATCATTAAAAAGTATTAAATTTTTATAAAATTAAGGAACAAAATTTCAATAACTAGATAAAAAATGTAAAAACTAAAGATTGAAAATATAAAACTTATATCACTTATTTCCAAGAATTTTAGACAAAGAAATACAGCAATTAGCATTAAAAAAAGCCTTATTACTATACCACCGAGAATAATTTTTATTGAAGCTGTTTCTCCCTTTTTATATCCCAGTTTAATTATTTTATATCCGGCAAAAGTATTCAAAGTTGTAATAATATAAGCTGCCCCTGCCGAGATAAAAAAAGTTTTGCCGATAAACGAGAAAAAAAAACCAAGTGCAATTATAAGTATAAAAATAAAACCAATTATAAAACCGTAGGTTAGTAGTTTCTTCCCTTTATTCATTTTTCTGATTTAATTACGGTCTTAATAAAATTATAGAGCGCTGCCGAAACCCCTAAAAAAGAGCAGAATACTGTTAAAAAAGGATTTGTATTGAATTTTTCATCAAGCCATATTCCTAAAAAAACCATTACTGTTACAGTTGCCGCAAGCTGCAGCCCGAGGCTCATATAAGGAGCGATTTCTCTGATAATTTTGCCGTAATTATCCGGCTCTTTTTTACCTTTATTTTCCATTTTTTACTTGGAAGGCGGAGAACTTTCAGGTGTTTTGCTTACAGACATTTTTGGCTGTTCACTCATTGAACTTTTTCCATCGAATTTTGCTCCTGCCTCGATAACTAAAATTTTAGATACAATGTCGCCTTTTAATGTAGATTTTGATTCCAAAACCAATTTTTCTTTTGCGAGAATTGTACCTTTAACCTTTCCTCCGATAGTTATGGAATCTCCGGTTAACTGTCCTTCAACTTCCCCGCCTTCACCTATTGTAATAGTGCCGTTGGCTTTTACATCTCCTTTTATATTACCGTCAACCCGGATATTACCGCTACTCGAAACTTTACCCTCAATTATTACTCCGCCGCTAATGATTGTAACGTCGTCCTTATCGGAAAATTCATCCATTCTGTTTTTCAATTTTTAACTCCTTCTGATATTTTAGTTAATTCCAATTTCGGGTTTATCGGATAACCGTTTTCCCATATTTCAAAGTGTAAATGAGGACCGGAAGTTATTTCACCGGTATTTCCGCTTAATGCAATTAATTCGCCTTGCTGAACAACATCACGAGTATGTTTTAATAAAGACGAACAATGTTTATAAACCGTTATATAATTATCAGGATGGTCTAAAATCATCATATACCCGTCTTTAACCGTATAATCCGCAAAAATCACAAATCCGTTTGCAGCGGCATAAACTGGTGTTCCTGTTTTAACAACAAAATCAACTCCAAAATGGCCAACATCCGGTTCAAATCCTCTGCTTATAAATCCTTCAACCGGGCTTTTAAAATAATAACTTTTTTGCTGAATATCTTTAGATTTATTCCCTAAAAAAAGATTTTTCACAATATTAAAAATACTTCCACCTGCTTTATCACTGTTAATATTAGAAGTATCGGGTGAAGATAAGGAATCAATTAATGAAGAATCTCCTAATATTATAGCATATTTTAAGCGTTCATTAGCAGATTTTAAACTTTCCAGCTCTTTGGTTAAAAAGATGAGCTTTTTATTTAGCTGGGAAACTATAATTTTATCAGACTGCGAAAGCCCGGAATTAGATGAATACAACAAATCACCTAAACCGGTAATACTAAAAATAAGATATCCCGCAATGAACACAATACTTGTGTAAGCTACTAAAACAAGAATAACTTTTTTAACGGTCAGTTTTATCGATTTTGGTTTTTGCGTTGAATCATCAGGGACAAAGATTAACGAAAAACCCTTACTTCTTTTAGGATTGTTTGCTTGTCTTTCCACTTTTTACATTCTCTTTATTAAATTTTATAGACTGCTGGCAAATTTAATCATTTGTTCTTTAAATTTTGTTCTTTTAATCTCTTTTTAATTTCATTTATATCCTGCCGAACGGTAACCTTTGCCTGCTCATCATCAGTCAGCTTTAAATATTTTTCAAAATAATTGAGTGAATTTTGATAATCTTCTTTCATATAATAAATTATTCCGATATTGCGGTACGCTTCGATAAGGCCGGGATCGATTTTGACAGCTTCATTAAATGTAATCATTGCTTTATTGTAATCACCGGTTTGTACGTACAAAGATCCAAGATTAAAAAATGATTCAGCATGCCGCGGATTTAATTCAATCGCTTTTTTATAATTATAATACGCAACTCTGAATTCTTTCCGTCTCGAATATGCATTGCCAAGGTGATCGAATGTCATATAATAATTCCTGAGACTTAAGGATTTATTATAATACTGAATTGCTTGAACAAAATCGTTTTTATTGTAAGCAATATCACCTAATTTAAGATAGGCATCATAGTTACTATAATTATAATGCGGAACAAAAAAAGCTTCAGTAAAAACGAATACCAATATTACCGCAGCAGGAGCTAAAATCTTTTTAATTTTTTTTGTTCTTACATACAAAAGTAGGTTTTCAATCCCAATTGCAGCAAAAACAATGAGCATTGGCGTTAGAGCAATTCTAAATCTTCCGGTTACAAAAAATATTATTGTTGAAAGTATATAGCAGCAAATGAAAATATAAAAAAGAGAAAATTTTCCACGTTCTTTCCAGGTGAAGAAAAATCCAAATACGGCAAGTAAGAAAACTATATAAAAATCCGGAAACGGTATTTTGAGAATTTTCGCATAATTATCTCTAAAAAAACTAATATCCATTATTTCCGATTGGGGATTTTCATTTCTGCCAAGAAAGAAAAAAAGTTTTTTTAGCGTCAATCCAAGATCATCAACCGGGTGTGAAGAAATATAGCTAAAACTTTTTGCAAGCCAAAAATTATTTGTTTCCGATGCAGAAAGTTTTTTGCCTGTAATTTTTTCAGCGTATTTCTGTCCGGATAAATCGTTATAGAAATCAAAATCGGCTGGGGCATTAAATACACCGGATGAATTTCCGTTGTTGCCGATGTAAAAATTAATTCCGCCGTTTGATGTAATTGGAACAAAGTCATCCGATACCAGATAATTTCTTACCGCAATGATAAAAATCGGAATAAACAAACCGAGAGAGACATACAGTAACGCTTTTGATAAATAAGGTTTGTAAGAATCAACCTTTTTAAAGGAATAAATCATCCATACTAAAAGAGCAGGATAAAATAAAAGTATATTGGCTCTGAACAATGCAGCAATCGCAAGAGTAATTCCGGCAAACGCCCATTGTTTCAAAGCTTTTTTCTCATTCGATTCAAACGAAAACAATTTTTTATTTTCAGATAATAAAAGCAGTAGAATTGAAACTATAAAAACCTGAAGGGTTTCCGATAAGACGGCACCATTGTAAAAAATATACGGAGCAAAGATTGCGGCTATAATAGCAGCAATATATCCGGCTTTTGAAGAGTAAAGGTTTTTTCCAATTAGGAAAATAATAATAATATTTATTGAACCGATGAAAACCTGAAGTATTCTAACAAGAGTTACTGACTTCCCTAATATTAAAAATACAACAGCTAAAAAATAAGGGTAGGCAGGCGACATAAAAAAAACTTCTTTTCCGAGCCAATTACCGGAGCTAACTATTTGTTCAGCCCAGTCAAAATAAATCTTTGAATCCGAAAAAAGATTTTGAAAAAAAGGAGTGTTTTTTGTTTCCAGAACATAAATTATTCTAAACAAAAATCCTGCTGCAACAATAAGCCATAAATATTTATCTTCGTACCATTTTCTAACATCAATCTTCGTTTCAATTTTCTTTTTGTACTTTTTTTTATTTACAGGCAATTTAGTCATACTTCAAGGCCTATTGCTGAAATTACGTTAAAACTTTTGCATGATTTTTCTAAAATTAATTCTCCCATCTCTTAATAAAACCGGTTCTTCTTTAGTTAGATCGATTAAAGTCGATGCCGTGATGAACGATTTTTTTTCAGTATAAAAAATTGCATCAACTTCATCCGAAAATTCATCTTTAATTAAACTGAATTCGGTCAACGGAGATTTATCCGACCGGTTTACACTTGTTGAAATTAAGGGCATTTTTAATTCCATAAGAAGCTTAATGCAGAATCTATTATTTGGAATCCTGAAAGCTGCCGTATCGGAATTTAATAATTCCGAAGTATTTTTATTTAATGTCAGCACAACCGAAACCGGATTGGGCCAAATTGAAAGAAGAAAGTCATAA
This sequence comes from uncultured Ignavibacteriaceae bacterium, assembly GCA_964556005.1. Lineage (GTDB taxonomy): Bacteria > Bacteroidota > Ignavibacteria > Ignavibacteriales > Ignavibacteriaceae > CAZKUR01. The sequence continues at coordinate 31,776 of CAZKUR010000017.1, forward strand.
TGCCTTTCAAATTTTATTTCAACATAATTATTCAGATGTTCAAGACTTCCTATGAGCAGTATAAATCTTTTTGATGAATTCCGGCCCTTTATTTTCGAAATTCTATTTATAACATCTTCATTAAACGGGTTGCCGCCGAATCCATAAATAGTATCTGTCGGATATATAAAAACACCGCCTTCAAAAAATATTTTCCCGGCATTCTGAATTGAAGGTTCAAAATTCTCATCGACGTTCATAATATCAATTCCATTCCGTTTCCCTGCTGTGACTTCAATATTTTTCTTCATTCAGCATTTCCTTAATCTTATCGATAACAATGGCCGGTTTCAAATTAAATGCACAATTAAAATGTTTCATGGGACATCTTTCAAATCCATGAATTCCACATGGTTTACAATCAAGATCATCGTAACTCAAGTATGAGCTCTTTTCATTATACGGATAAAAGCCAAATTGAGGTACTGTTGAACAGTAAAGCGTAAGAACCGGAATACCTGCGCACATACCCATATGAGTCGGAGCGCTGTCATTTGTCAGCAAAAACTTTGATCTTCCAAGCAGTTCAGTCGATTCCTCTACTGTAAGTTCGCCGGCAACGGAATTAACTTTTTTATCAAAATTTAATGCTATTTCATTACAGTAATTTTTATCGATTTCGCTCCCTATTATAAAAATTTTTTCAAATATTTCTCCCATAAAATTAATTACTTCGTCTAAATATTCTTTTGGATAAATTTTTGTATTCCAAATACTTCCGGGTGCTACCACTGCAATATTTTTTGGATTCCCGTTCACCGTAAGTATGCCGTCAATCTTATTCTTAGCATGAAATGAAATTTTGCATTCAGGTGTAAACCTCCACCCATCATCATGGTTATAACCAATTAAATCTAAATTTCTTTGAACTTCATGCTGATCATACCTGTATTGAATTATATTTCTGTAAACATGCATTAAGCTGCTGTTGGAAAAACCGTAAGTGTTTCTGACTCCGAGTTGCATAACAATAATCGCTGTTCTTAAAGAACGGTGCGGTGAATAAATTTTTGTATAATTTTTTTTTCTTAATTCTTTTGCAAATTTCAGTAATGAGAAAATTGATTTATGCTTCTTCTTTTTATCAAGGATAATAATTTCATTCAAAAATGGAGATAATTTAAAAACTTCTGCTGTAGATGGAATCGCCATTATGTCGACTTGAGAATCCGGAATTTTTTCCTTAAGTTTTTCAATCATTGGTAATGTTAATAATGCATCACCTATAAAAGCTGTTTGAATTACAAGTATTTTTTCCATCGAAATTATTTTTAATCCTTTAATCCCGTCTCCGGCAGAAATTTTTTAATCTTTAATACTTAGTACTTCCATCGTTTATGCATCCATAGCCATTGTTCGGGATATTTTTTAATTATTTCCTCAAGATAAGATGTATGCCTCTGACAAATTTCTTTTACCTTTTCATCTTCATTTTCAGGCAGGTTACATGTATCTATTTCAACCAATTCCGTTTGATAAGAAAAATCTGGTTGTCTTACCGCAACGCCGAAAATTATTGGTGCGCCTATTTTTAATGCTAGTATCGCAGGACCAGGATAAACGGAAGCTTCACGGCCAAAAAAATTAACCCGAATTCCATCGGCAGGGCCTCTCTGATCTGCAACCATTGCGACAATATTTTTCTCTTTTAATTCGGAATAAACCTGTCGGATCGATGCACCCAAAGGTACAATTTTATTTCCCCATTTTTGCCTGTTTTTATCCAACCATTTTGTAACATACGGATTCCTTTGAGCCTTAACAATTACGGAGAAAGGAATACATGCCTGAATACTCGACGAAAGAGCGATGTATTCCCAATTTCCAAAGTGTGCCGAAAGTAGGATTACACCTTTGTTGCATTCAAATTTTTCTCTGATTAACTGTATGTTTTTAATCTTTACGGAATTCCTTATATCTTCTTCATTTGTGTAAGGCAGAAATAATATTTCAATTAGTGTTACTGAAAAACTTTTATATGTACCTAATGCAATTTTTTTTATTTTATTTTCCGGTAAATCAGGGAAAGCAAATCTAAGGTTTTCAAAAACAGTTTTTTTCCTTATTGGAATAATGTAAAAGAAAATTAATGCAATCGTTACGCTTAAATATCTCGACAGCCTTAAGCCAAAAATTCGGCATAAAAAGCTGAATGTTAAGAATAAAATATATTCTAATAAATTTTGCATTAATTATTTTTGTTCAAATGAAGTTTAAAATTAATAATTTACTATAAATTTACGTATGCTTAATTAGAGTAAAAATTAGGGTGGTAAATATAGTTGGATTATTCAAAACTATTCTTAAATGCTTAATTGAATAAAGCAGGGAGCAGTTTTTAAACCGCTCCCGTTAAAACTCAATCACTTTTTCATTGTAATGCAATTTTTGATTGCCAATTAGTATCCTGAACTTCACCGCGTGCAGTGGAGTTTAGAAGGATGTAATCGGAGAAACCAGTTAAATCACCAAAATCAAATTCAACACCTCCCTGTATTTCATTGTAATGCCAAATTTCATACGGCTTTGAATCAACCTGGTTAGGAAATCTCTCTATTTCACTCGGTTCTCCATAAATCAAATAAATCCTTCCTCTATCTGTTAACCAGCCTTTCTTTTGGATTGTACTATATTTCTCATTAGCTATTTTAATTCGCTTTAAGTATTCCTTGTAATATTCGTTTTCCGGTGTGGCGGGATTTGTATCTCTCAATTTCCAAAAGTTATACAAAAATTCACGTTTGCCCTTAACATTATTTAATTTTTTATACTGCTCAATCTCTTTGGATGTAGCAATGTATTTGGATTCTTGAAATAAATTATCCAATTCTTCTTCAGACATAACAGCAAATTCCGAACTTAAAGAACCCCCGGTCAGCGTATTTACTGTATCCTTCACTACGATGGAAGGATTATATATGAAGAATTTTTTAGTAGAAGAAACTCCATAATTATCCACACTATCAATAAGCGTAACTATCATCGTATAAGTATCTGTCGGATATTTATTTATTGGAATGACGCCGACTTCAACTCTTGAATCAACAGCCGGTGAAATTATTGAACTTTTGTAAGTTTTTAATTGCCTCTTGCCGTCATAAAGAAAAACAGAAAATTTTATAGGGTTGGAACTTTTAACGGTTTTTAAATTATACAATTCACAATAATAAAATAAGGCGGGAGTATTTTCACTAAACAGCGTATTTGGCAGCGGGACAACTTCGTAAGTATTTTTATAAAAAATTGATTTTTTATTCTGGCTGTCCTGTATAATTTTTGAAGAAAGTTGAATGTCACTCAAAGCAATTTTATCATGAATAAAGGGCTTAATTGTTATATAATCTGTATATTCTTTTTTTATAGTCGTATCTTTTTCGTCGCTTCCCGACAGCAAACACTTGTAAACACCGGCAGGTAGTGCAACAGGCAGTTCGCCAACCAGGCTCTGATATTTATTTGTGCTGGAGTCATAACTAATATCGGATTTCAATCTCCAAGTTTTATCCATCATCGTTTTTTTTGTCGTAGTATCGGTAATGTTAATTTTCAATATTCCGTCGACATATTTTGTGTCGCCGTTTGAATACATTTGCATAGTATTCGGATCAAAGGAATAATAGAATTCTAAATAATTGGAAGTCGAATCATAACCGAATTGAGCATAATCAAATTCGAATCCTAACTTTTTTGACTGCGGCAAAATTAAAGCCGAACTAAAAAGTAAAAACACGAAAAGTTCAAATAATTTTTTCATTTTGCTGTCCCTGATTAATTCAATATTCATATGAAAAATAAAATTCATACAATAAATAAAAAGCTGTCAATATATACAAGGCGTAATTTAGGGAATATAAATATTCGGAAAAATAATTAAAAAGGCTGGACAAGCCAGCCTTCTATAAATCTGTAAATGATACATTGTAATCTATAAAGCTAAAATTGCAGCTTTATTGAAACCATCTGGTTTGCATCAAATAAATGTGCGGTTCTGTAAGCATAATCTACTGTAATATCCACTCCGGCATTGAATTTTAATCCAACACCATAAGTGGCTCCGAATATTTGTTCTTCTGTAATTGAAGCATCCGGTTCATAGTTATAACCGCCTCTTAAGAACAATAAATCTTTAAATGAAAATTCACCGGCAACTATATACTCATCATTTGCAAAATTGTTATTTTGAAATGTCGTAGCTATCAGTGCAGAGTAATCATCTGAGAAGTGCTTTTCATAAGCAATTCCTAATTCAAGCTGTGACGGAAGTTCGAAACCTGCAGATTGAATTTTATAGAATTGTTCTCCTCTTAAAGAATTTTGAGCATCGGCAGTTCTTAATAAATCCGGTCCGTCGAATGTAAGTTGCGGCCCGAAATTTTTCAATACGACACCGATTTTTAATCCTTCAATATTTGCCAGGTTCTCATATTGAACACCGGCATCGAAAGAAAATCCGGTTGCGCTTGTCCGTACAATTTTTTCGGTAACCAGGTTTGCTGTAAATCCAACTTTTATTCTGTCGGATATCATATTAGCATAGGTTAAGCCAAGCGTAACAAATGTTGGAGAAAAAGTGGCACCTGTACCATATGGATTTTCAGTTGTAGTAACCGGGATATCTCCGAAGTCAATCGACTTAACGCTGAAAGCTAATGAACCGAAGCCTCCAAAACCTGCTCCAACGGCAGCGTAGGAAATACCAATGTCAGCAATATAATTCATATAAGAGAACATTGCTTGAGCTCCTGTCAGAGTACCTAAACCTGCCGGATTATAATAAATAGCATCAATACCGGTTATACCTGAAATATATCCGCCGTTAAAAGCCATACCACGAGCGCCGACCGGGATTAATAATTCCTGTGCACCGGCTGTTCCGTTTCTTTTACCTCCACTCGCAAATGCTTCAAGAGCAATGAGAAATGAAAGTAAGAACACCTTTACTAAATTTGTGAACTTATAATACATTTTCAATCTCCTTTTAAATAAACCTTTTAGATTAATAAAGTTAACTTTCATAATGCTAATAAATATTTAGAATTTGTTGTTCCATAATTATAGCTAACTTCATAACCTTTGTACCAATACCCGGCATTTCGAGATAAGCGATGTAAATTCCACTCGCAACCGGCAGGTTATCTTTATTTTGTAAATTCCAATCCAAATATTGGCTATTATCATTTTTTGTTATTTTCTGAATAAATACGCCTGCAAGCGAGAAAATGCTAATACTTACATTTTTGGGAAGATTTGTAAACCTGACAAATCTTTGGAATTTATTTACTTCTAAATTGTTTGCGCCAAAATATGGGTTCGGAAAAACACTTATTTTATTAAGATTTTGAGCAGCGTTTTCTTTATTATTCATATTAGGTGCTTTGGCAATTCCGCTAAAAATATCATCACCGGAAAGAGGTTTCCAAGTTTCTATTTTAATAACTGTACCTGCTGCAGGTTTTTCACCAACAATAGTTAAACGCTCAAATCTATATTGTGCAAATGAAACCGTACCTGATGTTGCCGGCAATGGTTCCTGGTAAGGAGAGGTACCTGCATAAGCATAAACTCTTTCCCATTTTCCGGTTGTTTGATCTTGCGACCAGGTGGTATCAGTAGGACTATCGTCATATGTTTTTACGAAAAGTCTCGACTGTGCCGTATCGCTTCTTATTCCTCCTAAATCCCATACCTCAAATGGTACTTTCCCGTTTCCCAGCGGATCATTATTTATAAGAGATAAAGACTCCGAAGGTTTATAACCGGTTGAATAATATTGGCTTCCGGCACTTGTGAATCGCAGCTCATAATCATGCCATCCAATATTCTTTAGGAAGTTCAAATTTTGAACTGTATCGAGAGCGGTTCCCGGAGCAGTAATATACCACTGATGAGTTGAATTGTAATGATTCGGCCCAAATACATCCAACGGTGTTGATAATTCTGTTCCGTTTTCACCTTTTATTTCAACAACATCTTTTAATCCATATGGTTTAAAGCTAACAGGAATTGAATCAAGTTTTATTTTACCTGTATTTACAATTTGAACTATAAATCCATCGTAAACAGCCTTATGAACTGAATCGACGTTAAAATCTGTTAAATTAGTTGCCAACGTATCATTTAAAGTTCTATCAATTAATGTATAGCTCAATGAGTCGGGAGCTCCATTAAATGACACTTCATATTGATGACCATTCAATGCAGTCGGATCAACAACTTTAAGAAATACTTGACCGTCGCCTTTTCCTCCGACATGATTCATTGGAATTTTATCACCTGCATTGTATGCAGTAGTTTCGTCAATTTTTGGTGTACCGGGGTATACTTCCTTAACAATAGGTGCATTTTCCAAAACCGGTGGAGTACTATACTTTGAGTAACCATAAGCCGAAACTGCAAAATAATAAGGATTTGCATTATATAGGAGGCCGTTAGTAAACGCATCCTTTGTTATGGTTATATATCTTCTTAATCCTTCATCAGAAGCTTTAACGTAAGGATCTTCTGAGATTGGTGTTCCATTAATTGTTAAATAATAATGTTGATAATCATAAATATCGCCTAAACCATCGTGTATATCATAGGTTGCAACTATTACAGGATTTTGATCCGAAGAATTCCTGTACTGCCATACTCTATATCCCTGGAATCTATAATTCTTATCAGGGACAGGGATATTATACTGATTACCCGCAATTGTTGTATGAATGGTATCCGGCAGCAAAGGGTCAAAGGCTACATAACTTTCCGCATTCGATTCCCACCACAAAGTGATTGATTGGTCGCCCGGAACAATATGAACCTTGGGTGGAGATGGAGGAGGTGTTAAATTAAAATCGTTATTATAAGCTATTTGGGCTAAATCATCCTTATTCTTAAGTTCGGTTATACTTTCTATGTTACTAGTACCTCTTGCAATAACAAATCCGACAACTACTTCCTGTGTATCATTTGGCGCCATTGTAAAAGGACCGGATGCCATAAGCATTCTTCTATCACCGGGACCTCCTGTCGGATCACCTGGCCAGCCGGTACCTTCATACCAGCCTGTGCCTGCAACCGGGTCTCCAGGTAGAACAAATTTTGTCGGTTGCTGAGTATGTGGATCGATAAAAGGATTTCCGTTCCAAACATATCCTGATAAATAATTATACATTTGAATAGAACCCTGGTAATCATCCAACGGCGGATCCTGGTAAATTGTACCCTGAAGATTTATATAAAAAGTAAAAGCAGTCATTGGCAAATTTCTATAACCATGCCGGTATCCGCCTAAAAATTTTGCGCTGTCCGTAGGAGCAGCAGGAACAATCGGCCCTTGAAAGAAATCATATCCGTCAGCGGGAGGTGCATCACCATAAACTGCGTCATGATTAGTACCGTTATAAGTATAACCAAGGCTTCTTACGGTATCGCATCCAGTATAGTCATCGTTTGCGTCACCTAAATCGGTATCCGACCATAAGCCCAATATCATATCTTTTATTGTGTTGCCGCCTTTATTGATAAGTTTATACTTTTTAAATATCATGTCACCAAGAGGTCCGGTTCTGTTAAATTCAAATACGGTACATTGCATTTCTAAGCCCAACGGCGGTGCACCGTAAAGATGGACAGTCCTTGTTGCATCAAGATCATTGGATACAAACCACATCATTTCATCGCCTGAAAATTTTGGGTGATCACCGGCAGCCGGATTATAAATTCCGTCTCCATCAACATCGACCCAGGGAGCACCATCTTGAACCGGCCATTCATTAAAATCTTTTTCATATTGATCCCTTACAGCACCCGGGGCAAGATTTTGCCAATCGGGCCTAACATCATATATTCTGTTTTTCGGGTCTGCCGGATTATCGGCAGTCCCATCAGATAAGATTGGGCCTGCCTGTAAACCATAATTGTATGTGCTTCCGCCAACTCTTATTTGACGGCCAATCTTACCGCCCCAGATGAGTCCATCTTCAAAAACGGCTCCTTGAGTAGCATGAATTCCGCCGGGCCACAGAAGTCCTTGCCCTTGTGTTACCGGATTATAGGCAGAACTGCCGTTATTCGACAAGAACATCAATATCTGGTTGATTGCAATGTTCTTAAATTGATCATTAGTTTGGGTTTTTTGAATTTTCTTACCATCATGAATCCCTCTGAACCCAAGGGAGGTAAATACCAATACGGCAATGAAGAGAGAAGAAAATTTCAATATTTTTTTATTCATTTTAAACTCCATATAAAATTTATTATTATCAGATTTAAGCATGGCATTAATAATTCAACCTTAGTCCTAATCTGATTTGTCTGGGCGAACCGAAATGCCCGGAATCATATGTCATAGTCTTATAAAGGTTTTGGAATGTTTGTGCGGTTTTTTCTCCATATTGACTTCTGATAGTGTTGACTTGCGCAACTCCTGCCGGGCTGGAGAGGTAACCATCATTGTAGGCATCACCGGATACAGGAAATACACCAACCACATTCTGAGTATTCAATACGTTTATAACCCACAAATATATATTTGTTTTTAGCGGTCCAATATTGAAGGTTTTATCTACCTTTGCGTCAATCTGAAATGTCCATGGAGTTGTAGAAGCATTTAAAGCTTCGGTTGGATATCGGCTGTTACCGAAGCTGTTAGCAGTAAATTGAGTATAATTAAAACCGCTGGCAAAAGAGAATAAAAGATTTATACCGAAATTTTCCAGCCATTTGCTGCCCAAAATATTCGGGCCGTCATCATCAGCCCATCTATAATCAATGTTTAAATTTCCCTTATGCGCCTGATTGTAATCTAATGGAGCAATCATTTGAGGGAAATAAGGATTTGCACCGGATTGCCAAACTATATTAAAATGTGAATTTGGATTAGAGCCTGTACCCTGTGCATCGGAAAGCGTATAATCCAAAGTCGCTGATAATCTTTCTGTTCTTCTTAAGTCTAATTTTAATTCTATGCCTTTAACGGTAGAAAAATCGCCGTTAACAAGCCCATAGTATGAAGTGTGGCTTGCATCGGATTCGGCATATATCAGTCTCTCCTGAATTTGATCTTTTATATCTTTATAAAAACCGGTAATATCAAATGCAAAATTATCACCGATTTGCTGTTTAAAACCAATTTCATATTGGGTTGTTCTTTCGGGTCTTAAGCCATATCCAACAGGATTTTGGAATGCATAGCCGCCTTTAATAACAAATGCAGCATAATTATATCCCAAATATAGATTCCTTAACTGTGTTTCTTGAATAAACTTGCCATATTGAGCATGGAAAACGGTTTTGTCAGTTACCGGGAACGAAAATCCTAGTCTTGGACTTAGCTGTACTGAAGGTTTAACATCAATCATCTTGCTATAATCGAGCTGATCGGATGATGTAAATGGAAGGTTATGAAGGTCTTTGAATGTTTTTGAACCGGGATCGATATAATCCAGTCTTAAACCGGCATTAACTACAAGGTCCGAGAACTCCATTTTATCTTGGACATAATAGGCGGCAAATACCGGATGCTTAGGGGCATACAAACCAGCTTCATCCGTAATATTTCCGAATACGTCATAACCGTAATTATCCAATTGATTATAAATTTTAAAATATGGATCCTTAGGAGTAGCTTCTATATTACTTATTAAAGTTCGAGGAGCAAAGCTGTATCTTCTAATAGTATAATATGTATATTCACCACCAGTTTTTAGTTCATGATGGAGCCCAATCTGGTATAGTAAATCGACCTTTCCACCGAAATGAATCGTTCTTTGTTTTCGGTATCCATTATAAGGAATTGGAGTTTGATAAAAAGTATAACCAAATGCTGTGGCATAATACGGAGAAGTATACGGGAGAGTACCATCTCCATTTAGATGATAACCAAGCGCAGCACTTTTAATAGAATCTCCGTAAGCTGCCAGGTTATTCATGAATACAGGATCTTCATCAACATAATAGTCATTAAAATAATCAAATGTTGCTTCGTAAAAGGCTTTTTCACTTAAAACATGTGTAAACTTTAAATTACCCGTTAAAGTTGAAGCTTCATGTAATCCGGCTCTTCCTTGAGACATGTAATTTGCAAGGGAAACACCATCTCGGCTTTTAATCCGCTGGAAACTACCGCCGACTTTTATTTTAAAAGGATTATAATCGAATATAATATTACCTTGTGCCTGATATGTATTTTTAGCCTGATTTATCAAATAACCTTTTGGATAATAAAAATCAATTGTATCTGACGAAGAACCTAAAGAAGGATCATAAAGATTTTTATAGTCTGCACCTTCGTAAAAACCTACCGGCGAGCCTTCGAAGGTATTATCACCTGCTAAAAAGAATCTAATACTTTTATCAGACGGAATAACAGGACCGCTTGCAGTAAGGACATATTCGCTGTATCCGAAAGAGTATGTATCTAAAAATTGATTGCCCAGTTTGGCAAAGTTATCGGTAATTCCTTCAAAGCTGAAATGATAACTTTCCCCGCCGATTTTAGTAGTTGTTGTTACTATACCCGAAGTTGCGCCGCCGTATTCTGCAGAATATCCGCCGGCTTGAAATTGAATTTCCTGAATTGCGTTTTGTATTCCTAATGTTTGTGCACCGCCGAATACAGGATTATTTACCAGGACTCCATCGACATAATAAGCTACTTCGTCTGCCCGGCCGCCTCTAACATAGATATTTCCACCCTGGCTAACTACACCCGCTTGAGTATTGATAACGGCGTTAACTCCGCGAACAGGCAAATTATTCAAATCTTCGGATTGAACAATATTAACCGAGTTGGTCAGGTTTTTATTTATAAGGGGTTTTGGTGCTACAACTTCAACAGCTCCTAACTCATACGATTGCGGAGGAAGTGCAAAATCAACTTCCGTAGTTACGTTGCCCGAAACTTCTATGTTTGATTTAGTAACACTTTTATATCCGATATATTTTGCAACAATGGAGTAGACATTAGGAGGGACATTGAGGATAATAAAATATCCGTTTACATCTGAAGCGGCGCCCATTGTGGTACCGCTGATTAAGACATTAGCGCCTATTAAAGGTTCGCCAGTCTCTAAATCAGTAATCTTCCCCACAAGTTTTCCATTTTGAGCAAAACTTATAGTACTTATTACGGAGAAGATTAAAATTGTAATTAAAATAGTAAATTTAAACTTCATAACTCTCATCTCCTTTTATTAATTCCTGGTAGGATTAACTGGTGGAATCCCTTCATCTTTAAAAATCTGTAAATTGTTCGGATTTCCGTAGAGGAATATGTAATATCGATTGCCTGCAGTAAAATTATAAGTCGGGGTAGAAACAGTTGCACTAGAATCAATCGGCATAAAATCGAAACTGTTTGCACCCGGTTCCGCTTCAGGAACGCTATATATACCCTGATACCCAAGTGATACCGGACCAGTAAGTGCTGTATATGTGGTGTCGTGTGTTGGTGTATGTCCAACTATATTATAATTTTTAGATGCAATCGTATCAACATCACCGGCAGCATCAATAAATAGAATGCCAACACTATCCGCTTTGGGCGCAACACTTACATACAGTTCTGCTTCATCAACAAGAAAAACACCAAAATTATTGTTGGCATCGTTTGTAAAAGTTCCAGAAAATACTACAGTGTATCTCTCATAAGCATTAATATCGGCTGTTCCATTGAATACCTCATTACCGGAATTATCTTTAACCAGAAATGTATCTTTCCCCGATTCGACATTAAAATAACCGGTTGGCTGTGCGAGAGCTAAAGAGCTAAGTGAGCTCGATGGCGTTTTCCCATCTATCGTTATATTTATTTGATCAACATTAGTTGACAAATTTACGACCCTAATAGATGAGAAGGGTCTGCTAATCGGTTCAATCGTAGGTTCGTCTACACAACTATAAAATGAAAATATAGTGAGTAGAAGAATTGAACCCAGTATTGCCTCCTTTTTTTTAAACCACATGTGTGAACCTCGTAATTAATAAATCGATATTTAACTTTCAGAATTTTAAAACCAAAAATTTATTGGATATAAAATAAAAAAGGTAGCTGCCTTATTCAAGCCAGCTACCCGCTTTTTTAAAGTTATTTTAAAAATGGATTATTTTAATAATACCATCTTCTTAGTACTAATATAATTGCCTGCCGTTAATTTATACAAATAAATTCCCGATGCTAATTTTGAAGCATCAAAATTGATCGTATAATTTCCAGGATTCTTCTCGGTATTTACAAGAGTTGTTACTTCTCTTCCGAGTATATCGTAAATCTTCAGAGAAACAATGCTTCTTGATGCAACCGAATAGTTAATTTTAGTTGTCGGGTTAAACGGATTCGGATAATTTTGATGCAATGCAAATGTATACGGAGAGTTCGGATTATTATTAACAGAATTAACAACCAACCTCGGGATAGTAATTTGTGCATTAAAGTTATACAATGAAGCATAAGAAGTATCAAAACCAGCAGGAATATTCACTTCACTTCCAGGGATCGTATCTCCCTGAACTACAATCTGAATTGTACAAATACTATCTGTTACAGGACTCATTTGTGTAACACTAATATATCTCCAATCCATCAATTTATAGGTACCGCCCCAATCCATACTATCCGGAGTAAATTTAACAGGAGCAGTCCATGTATTACCGGAATCCAACGATGTCATAATCATACCAGTATAATAAGTATTAGCAACACCGGTAGCTGACGTGTCACCCATAAAATATGGGGTTGTAGCGCTAAATGCTAAGAACAATGCATCCCCTTTTGCAGATCTTCCTATAGCAGGTCTACAAATAGGTGCAAATACGTCAACAGAGCCTTCATAATCATAATAGTAAGGAACATTATTTGAATCAGCAACCATCATAAGATTTCCATTATTAGCCATAGGACTCCAGAATGCAATCTTTGAAGGGAATGACGGGAAAAAGGTTCCGGCAGTATATCCTTTTATAAGATTAAATGTTACACATGGCTGGTCGCCGAGAAATACCATGTCTAATCCTCTTATTGCCGCCAATGTGTCGGGATTGTTAGCAAAGTCGGAATAATTCCATAATGTATCCATATTAGACCAAGTAGTTCCCATATCAGTTGTTTGCTGGTAAAAAACACAACCAAAATTAGAATTAGCAGTGGAGCCATTACCGATGTATGCTACACCAACAATGGTACTATCCTCAGAAACTGCAACTCTGTAAGTTTCAGCTTGATCACCAGGAAATGATTGCCATCCATTAAAAGCACTTCCATTATAAATATCAACGAACATGCTATCTTTACCGCCGGTATTTTGCGATGATTCGATAACAAAACTATTATCGTTGATCACTGCAAGCCGCGGCCAAATTGCTGCATTACTGCCAGTTACTCCCTGGGGATATCCGGGATCATATTCAGTACTAAAAGTACCAAGGCCGGAACCATCATCTCTAAAAACCAATGTTCTTGTGCTTGGATCAGCATTATCAAAGGTATGGCATGCTATAAGCGCTGCACCATCCGACATGAATCCGCTAACAGCCGGATAACCGCTTCTATTACCAGAAGGTGGGACAACTCCCGGTGTTAACCATGTTGTACCGCCATCGGGGCTGTATAAATATTGGACTGTTCTATCCGGCCAATTATTTCCTGTTTCCGGTGAATATATTAATGCTGCATGAAGTTCACCGGTCTGAGGATTTGCCCAAAGTTCCTGCGGTGTTCCATTGGATTGTAAATCATACCCTGTGTATACATTAGTAGGATTCATCGTAAAAATTAAATCGCCAGCTAATATTTTTTGAGCCGAGATTAATTTATCGGTTCTCAGACCTTTTTGTAAATTCACAGGGTGATTGATATTTACAACTTTCTCGTTTACAACTTTTGCCTGTACTTTTTTATGTACCCATCTATTTGTTTGAGCTTGGGAAAAGCTAAACCCCGCAAACAATAGAATAACCAGTAGACTGGTAATTTTACGCTGCATTTTTTACTCCTTCTTTTTTGAATGGATTAAATTGATTTTTCGATACCCGCTGCATTGTGAAATCATTTTTTAGATTTATGCAATTCAAAATAACATAAGGTTTTTTTTTAGTCAAGTTTAAATGACTTATTTTTTTTAAATATTAGTTACTTTATTTCTCTTTTAATGTCAATATCAAAGAACGTACATGATGATAAATTCAAGATTATCATCACATTTAGAAAAACATCAATTACAATAATTTTTCTTTAATAATTGTTATTCTCCACTTAAAAGTTTTTTATTGACAATATTATTTATTAGTAATTTCAAATAATATTAAAATTCATTAATCAAATATTATATGGCGGAATTCAATTTTTGAGTAATATGTGTTTTCGGAACAGCTCCGATAATTGTGTCTTTTAATTTTCCTTCTTTAAATAATAACAAAGTCGGAATGCTTCTTACGCCATATTTAATTGAAGTCTGTTGATTATTATCAACATCTAATTTCCCGAATTTAATTTTCCCGTCGTATTCATCTGAAAGTTCTTCAACGATTGGTGCAATTGCTTTACAAGGGCCGCACCAAACCGCCCAAAAATCAATTAATACAGGTATATTTGATTTTATTACCTCTTGTTCAAAATTTTCGTCAGTAATTGTAACAGGTTTCATTTTTTCCCTTATATTTTTATTAATTCAGTTTTTTGACCTTGCCCCACAAAATTTACTACGTCTTCCCCTCCGTCGGCGTTTATAATACCGCCGGATATCCATTCGCCTCCATCTTTACACAACAGTGAAATTACTTTTGCAACATCTTCTGTTGTAGTTAAACGGCCGCGAGGATTTTTCCTTTTCGCTACTTCAATCATCTCAGCATTGCCGGGGATTTTTCTTAGTGCCGGCGTATCTGTTACACCAGCCATAATAGCAGCTACGGAAACTTCCTTCGGGCCTAATTCCATTGATAATTGCCGAACATGAGATTCGAGACATGCTTTAGCTGCAGATACAGCACCATAATTGGGAATTGAAGTATGTCCCCCGGAACTTGTCATCGCAAAAATTCTTGCTTTCCTTACAAGTAAATTATTTACGAAAACATCTTGTACCCAGTAGACTATTGAGTGCGCCATTACATCCAGAGTCATTTCCATTTGAGCTTTTGTTAAACCGGTTTCATCCTCAAAAGAAATGAATGGTTTTAAAGTACCAAAAGCGAGAGAGTGAAGAATTACTTTAATGATTGGTTCACCCCCCGATATTTTTTTTATTTCATCAATTACTTCTTTTCTCTTTTCTTCATCTGCTGCATTAACATTAAAAAAAAGAGACTTCACACCGTAAGAATGAATTTTATTGATAACCTCACGAACATTAGGCATTGTAGCCTGTCTATCGAGGTGAACACCAAAAATATTATACCCGTCCTCGGCAAGTTTAACGGCAGTAGCTCTGCCAAAGCCGGAAGATGCACCGAGAATTAACGCCCAATAATTTTGGTTTCCCGTAGAGTTCATATCAAGAGAGCCTCTTTTTTTCCTGAAAATTGAATGCTAATAATACAAAATCACCTTTAGTTATACAACAATCTTTAAGTTATTAAAGACACATTAATATTAAAAAAACGCTTTTTTTATTCCTTTTATTAATAAAAATTAATAATTCATTTGGGAAATAACACTACCGAATTATCACCTAATAAATTATTAACCTCATCTAAAAAATTATTCGATATTTCGACTTTTATTTCAGGAAGAAAAAACAATCTTTCTTTATTCCCGTTATTCATCAATTGCAAATATACTGGGAATTTTCCGGAATATTTCGACAACATTTCATTTAATTTTTCAATACAGTTTACATCGTTTCCTGTTTGATCAATAATTATCCGAATGCCCTGTGTAAATTTATCTCTTACTTCACTCAACGGAATTACTTCATCGATATGAATTTTTATTGAATCACCGCTGCTCTCCGGAGTTCCGGTTATCATTATGCATTCTTCTTCTTTTATGAATCTGCCGAACTGTTCAAACGATTTCGAAAACATTAAAGCTTCACATGAACCTGAAAGATCATCAAGTGTAAAGAATGCCATTGTTCTTCCTGATTTATCTATCTTGGTTTTTAATGAAGTTACCACTCCGCAGGCTTTTATCGCATTCATTCCCTCAAGTTTTTCTGTCTCACCAAGATGCACCGATGCAAAAGTGTTGTACTCAAGTTCGTATTTGGTAAGAGGATGCCCGGTAATATAAAATCCGGTAACCTCTCTTTCTTTTGATAATTTTTCTTCATCCGACCAGGGTTCAACATCGGGAAGTTCAGGTTCACTTATTCCGACTTCTTCTTCCATTCCTCCGAATAAACTGTTCTCACTCATTAAAACAGAATTTTTAGCCTTGCTTCCAAAGTCCAATGCTTTTTCAACAATTTCAAATAATCTTGCCCTGTTTTTATCAATCGAATCAAATGCACCGGCTAATATTAATCCTTCGAGCGCTCGTTTGTTTACTACCCGTGTATCAACAGTTGCACAAAAATCAAAAATACTTGAAAAATTTCTTCCCAAACTTTCTCTGCTCCGCAAAATTTCTTCAACTGCAGAAACTCCTACATTTTTTATCGCAGACATTCCAAACCTGATTTTCCCATCTTCAACATTAAAATGAACTGCAGGATTATTTACATCGGGAGGAAGAACAGGTATTTTTAACTTACGGCAGTCATCAAGAAGAACTGCAACTTTATCCGAGTTGCCGAATTCATTTGTAAGGTTGGCTGCTAAAAACTCTGATGTATAATATGTTTTTAAATATGCTGTCTGGTATGCAATATAACTGTAAGCAACAGAGTGGCTTTTATTAAAACCGTAGTTTGCAAATTGATCAATTACTCTGAAAATCTCTTCGGCAATTTTTTTATCGATTCCGTTTTTAAGTGCACCATCGATAAATTTCTGTTCCTGCTGTTTCATGGCCTTTAAATCTTTTTTACCCATTGCCCTTCGCAGAATATCGGCTTCGGCAAGACTCATTCCGCCGATTTTATTTGCAATCTGAATTACCTGTTCCTGGTAAACAATTATTCCATAAGTTTCTTTTAAGATCGGTTCCATTAACGGGTGCAGATAGACGATTTCCTGCCTTCCGAATTTTCTATCGATATAATCATTTATTGAATTCATCGGGCCGGGACGGTACAAAGCATTCATTGCTGAAAGATCATTTAAGCTGGAGGGGTTTAGCTTTTTTAAATATTCTCTCATCGGGGCAGATTCAAACTGGAACACGCCGGTAGTCTGACCTTTTGCAAAAAGCTGATATGTTTTTTCATCGTCTAAAGGGATAGCATCAATATCAATTTCTTTTCCGTAATTCTTTCTTATTAGGTCGATTGCATCTCGGATTATCGTAAGAGTTCTTAATCCAAGAAAATCCATTTTAAGCAAACCGGCATTTTCGATTTCCTTCATATTGAACTGGGTTACAATATCTTCCTGCGAGACTGCTGTAGCAAGCGGAACATAGTTGCTTACATCTTCAGGAGTAATTACAACGCCGGCAGCATGCTTTGAAGCATTTCGATTCATTCCTTCCAAAACTTTTGCATACTTAATTAAGTTTTGGATCTCGGGTTCTTTTGAATTTTTAACCCAGGTTAATTCCGGTACTTCATCCAAAGCATTATCTATTGTATAAACTTTTCCGAATTTAGAAGGAATGAACTTTGTAATTTTATTTACGGTTGGAATGGGAATTTTTAAAACTCTTGCTACATCACGAATTACTGCCTTTGAAGACAACCTGTTAAAAGTAATTATCTGGCTGACACAATTCGCACCGTACTTTCCACGAACATAATCGATTACTTCTCCTCTTTTATCATCGGCAAAGTCAACATCGATATCGGGCATTGAGTTTCTGGAAGGATTTAAAAATCTTTCGAACAAAAGATTATATTCAAGAGGATTTATATTTGTAATCCCGAGTGTATATGCAACCAGACTTCCGGCAGCGCTGCCTCTTCCCGGGCCAACGGATATATTCATTGCTTTTGCAGAATTAATAAAATCCTGAACTATTAAAAAATATCCGGCAAAACCCATTTTCTTAATTACTCCGAGTTCAAAATTAAAACGGTCTTCGATTTCGGTAGTTAAATTCTTAAATCTTTTTTGCAGACCTTCGCGGGCTAAAATTTCCAAATAATCTTCAAGGGATTTATCTTTTAAGTTTTCGGGCAGAGGAAATTGAGGAAAATGATAATCGCCGAAATCCAATTTCAAATCTATTTTTGAATCAATCTCAAGAGTATTTTCGATTGCACCTTTATAATCCTTGAAAAGCTTTTTCATCTCGTCAACGGATTTAAAATATATTTCGTCTGTTCCGTAGCGAAGATCCCTGTAATCGGCGCCGTTTTTATCGGAAAGCAATAAAAGTATATTATGAGGAATTGCATGTTCTTTTTCGATGTAGTGACAATCGTTTGTTGCAACTAATTTAATTCCCAATTCTTTAGCTAACTTCGGAACTCCCTGTAAAATAGCTTTTTCAACATCAATCCCGTGGTTTTGAATTTCGAGATAAAAATCATCTCCGAAAATTTCTTTATAAATTATTGCGGTCTGCCGCGCTTTATCAAAATCATTATTATTTAAATGAGGAGCAATTATTCCGGCCGGACAAGCTGAAGTACAAATTAAACCGTTATGATACTTTCTTAATAATTCCAAATCAATTCTCGGACGATAATAAAAACCTTCCGTATGTCCGAGGGTAGATAATTTAGAAAGATTTTCATATCCTTCTTTATTTTTAGCAAGTAAAAGAAGATGATGGTAAGGTTTTGTTTTTTTTCTGCTGTCACCGTTCGCGGAAATCTTTTTATCGAATCTGCTGCCTTCTCTAACGATGTAGGCTTCCATACCGATAATAGGTTTAATACCTTCTTTGGTAGCTTTTTTATAGAATTCCATTGCGCCGTACATTACACCGTGATCGGTGATAGCAACTGCGTGCATATTATTTTTTTTTGCAGCGGCAACTAAATCATCAACAGTGCAAGCGCCGTCCTGTAAACTGTAGTGTGTGTGATTATGTAAGTGAACGTAGTCTGACATTATTAAACAAAAGATCTATTTGAATGAACAAAATTTTTTTTAGAAATGATTTTTGCAAGTGAAACAATCTTACTAAAATTTTTGTTCAATATGAAGTGATGGAAGAATTAATAATTTATGCGGTGAAATTTTTGGAATTTTGTAGATACATTTTTCGGGGAAAGATGACTATTTCAGAAAAATACATTGTTTCCATTATTTCAACATTTTATTAAATTATA
>CAZKUR010000017.1:51212-63110 GCA_964556005.1 uncultured Ignavibacteriaceae bacterium
AAATTATATAAGAATAGAGACATTAAATGATGAATGAAATTCATAAAAAAATTGTTTTTGACGAAAATAACAAACCTACGGAAGTAATCATCAGTTATGATGAATGGATTGAAGTAGAGAAGATAATTTCATTTGCAGCTAAACAGATGACAAGAAAAAAATTATATAAATATTCAGGTATCATAACTCTAGAGGAAGATCCTTTAGAATATCAAAAAAGAATTCGAAATGAATGGCATTGACTATATATTAGATACAAATATTATTCTGTATTTATACAAATATTATTCTGTATTTAATTGGGGGGAAAATCGACCAAAATGAAATTCCCGCTGGCAATTTTTCTATATCATTCATTAGTGAACTGGAAATTTTATCTTATTCAAATCTTGCTGATACAGAATTAGAACAAATTCGGAAATTTCTAGATGATATTACAATTATTGATATCAATAAAGAGATAAAAGAATTAACAATTAAGATTAGGAAAAATTATAACCTAAAATTACCGGATTCTATAATTGCAGCAACCGCTATTTATTTAAAAGCGAATTTAATTACAAACGATAAACAATTTCCCAAAATAACTGAAATAAAGACTCGGAATATACTTTTAAAAAATTAAAAAGATAAGAACGAGTGTTTACGCAAATGCAATTAAAAAAATCCGTTATTCATGCCCGGTATGCCCAAATCCTCCTTCGCCTCTTTTAGTATCAGCCAAATCTTCCGATTCAATAAGTTTTGCAGAATAAACTTTTGAAACTACAAGCTGAGCAATTCTATCTCCCCTTTTAATTGCAAAATCTTCTTTTCCGAAATTCATAAGAATAATTTTTATTTCGCCGCGGTAGTCGGAATCAATTGTTCCGGGTGAATTTAATATTCCGATACCATACTTAGCTGCCAGTCCGCTTCGCGGACGAACCTGAATCTCGAATCCGGTTGGAATCTCTACCGAAAAATTAGTCGGAATTAAAATTATACTATTAGGTTTGACAACTATTTGATTTTCAACAGCCGCTCTAATATCCATTCCCGAACTTCCCTGCGTCGAATAAGAAGGAAGTGGAATTTCATCAAACTTGGAATTTATTCTTTTAATTCTTATTGGAATTTCTTCAAACATACGCAATTATTAAAATAAAAATATATAGTTTTATTGTCATGATGATTTTAAAAATCTCTTCTTTAAATAATTTATTTCAGTGGAATCAATAACGAAAACAATAAGCATAATTAAAAATAGGATCATTAATAAAAATTTATAAAGTAAATTTAACCATCCCATATTAAAGAGATAATAATATATCCCTCCTATAATTGCAATTGTTATAAATATTTTCGCGATTTTCCAATATTCATAATGTATTTTATATACTCTTTGAGTTACAAAATAAAATCCTATTGCAATTGCGAGATAAGCAAATAAAGTTGCAAGTGCAGCTCCCGTTATTCCCCAAATTGGAATTAAGAATAAATTAGCTGCAACATTTACTACAGCGCCGAGCCCGGTTATAAAAGGAAAATATTTACTCTTTTCCGTAATGTATAACCCTGCATTAAATATCACGTAAATTCCATTAAATAAATATCCCAAAAGAATAATTGGTACAATGCTCAATCCGCTCCAATAAGCGGAACCGATTATTGGCCTATGAAGAATTTCAATCTTTACGATATTATCGAGGAAAAGCGAAAGTGTAATTAGAATTATGCTCCCAATCAACGTAAAATAAGTTAGAACTTTTGAAAATAGTTGTTTTGCATTTTTTTCTTTCGACTCCTGCAGAAAAAACGGCTGCCAGGCATATTGAAACATACTGACAAAGAGCATCATAAAAATTCCAAGCCTGTAATTGGCTCTATAAATTCCAACGGTTTTAAAATTAGTAAGATGAGTTAAAATCGGAACGTCTGCTATCTGGACAATCATAAGTGCAATTCCCGCAGGTAAAATCGGGAGACCGAATTTTAATAATCTTTTTAAATATTTTTTAGCAACTTCAATGTGGATACTTTTTATTATTGTCGGAAATAAAAGAACGAGTGAAGAGAATGAAGCTATTGCGTTGGAGATAAAAATTGCTTCAATTCCGAATTTTAATTTTAAAATCAAAATTAAATTAAATACAACATTTAGTAAAATGTTTAAGATTTTGAATGTTGCAAATTTCTTCGCTTTTCTTTCGATTCTTAATTTTATGAACGGCAGTGATGTTGTTGCATCGAGTGTTAAGACAATAGCTACATAAATAATTAAATAATAATACTTTGAAGGAATATCCAGGAAAGAACCGACCGAATTTCTCAATGAGGATAGTAATAAACCAAAAATAACCGCAACTATAATTACTGAAATAAAAGGAGTTGAAAATCGATCCTTTGATAAATCATCATCACTGATGGAACCGAACTTAAGGTAAGCCGAATCCATTCCGTAAATAAAAATGATATTCATAAAAGCGATAAGCGCATAAAGATTGGTAACAATTCCGTATTCCGAAGGAAGGAAAATATTTGTATAAAGAGGTACAAGCAGAAAATTTATAAATCTTCCCACCATTGTACTCACACCGTATATTGCTGTTTCTTTGGAAAGCTGCTTTAATTTTTCGATCATCTATTCGACCGGTTTGATTTCAATCTTCAAAGAAATATCCAATGCTTTAACACTGTGAGTCAAAGCCCCAACCGAAATATAATCAACTCCTGTTTCGGCAATATCTTTTACAGAATTTATGTTCACCATTCCCGAAGCTTCAACTTTGCATTTGCCGTTAATAAATTTCACTGCTTTTTTCATTTCCTCGATTTCGAAATTATCGAGCATGATAATATCAACGTTACATTTTAAAGCTTCTTCAACTTGAGATAAATTCGCCGTTTCAACTTCTATTTTAAAAGATGTTACTTTTTTCGTTTGATATTCTTTGCAGGTATTTACTGCATTAGTAATTGAACCGGCTGCAGTAATATGATTATCTTTTATTAAAAACATATCGTAAAGCCCGATGCGGTGATTTTCACATCCGCCGTGAGCAACAGCCATTTTGTCCAGCAGCCTTAAACCGGGAACAGTTTTCCTGGTATCGATAATTTTAGCCTTTGTATGTTTAATTTTTTCACTGAAAAGATTAGCTGTAGTTGCTATTCCGCTCATTCTCTGTAAAAAGTTTAATACCGTTCTTTCAACTGTTAATATCGATGAGGCTTTCCCTTCAACAAAACCAATTATAGTATACTTTGATACTTTTGTTCCATCCTTAACTTTTGATGTAAATAATAAATCCTCATCAAAAATTTTAAATATTTTTTTGACCACATTTATACCCGAAACTACTCCGTCTTCTTTAATAAGAAATTTACCTAAGGCTTTTAAATTTTGCGGGACTGCAGCTAAAGTTGTAATATCTCCATCTTGAATATCTTCATGGAGAGCCTGCTTAATTATTTTTTCCAATTGCTGATCAGTTAGCGGCATTTTCAAAATACGGTTTAATTGCATTTATAAAAAATTCAGGTGCGCGTACAACTTTGTTAGTTTTTTGATTTACGAAAACAAGTTCAATATAACCTTCGGCAACAACTACGTTGCGCTCTTTACTTTTAATTACATGCTCGATATGAACTTTTACATCAGGAAAATTCCGGACAATCGTTTCAATTATAAGAATTTCATCATAGTAAGCCGGATTTTTAAAACGGATGAATGTTTCCCTTACCGGCATATGAAATCCGTTTTCTTCTATTACTTTATAAGTCAGCTCGATATCTCTCATCATTTCCGTCCTGCCGACTTCGAAAAATTCGAAAAATTTTCCATTGTACACAAATTTCATCTGATCAGTATCGGCATAACGGATTCTTATTTCTGTTGAATGCTTAAGCATATATATTCAAATGTTTTGAATACAAATTTAGGAAAAAGGAAATCAAGAGGGAATTAGAGTAAGGTTGAAATTTCTCAGATAAAACTACACCTTAAAATGGTAATAACTCGGTGAAGAGTATGTTAACACGCAAAGGCTGCTCAGGACGGGAGTCCTGAGCTACGGATTCACCTCGTAGCTCAGTTCTCCAGAACTGAGCTTAACCACCTTGGAAGAGCCTTGTCTTTTCAAAATAATGATGCTTTCCTATTGAAATCTTTCAGAGTTCAATTGAAAGTTTGTACTGCTTTTCCCATGTGTTTCAAACATGGTTACTAAAATTGCATCACTTCGTGATGCCGAAACTTTTTGAAATAATTTTTTGAGGTTTCTTAAATATTTTACATGCTTATACAAAACTTTGAATTTCAATTTCAAATCATTAGAAAGATTTTTTATTCTAACCGTCTCATACATATTATTCAATTTTAATAAACTCTTTCCCATCAAAATATAATTGCTTTTTTGGAATTTGTTTTTTGTTGTACTTTACTTCCAAAACAGATTGCGGAATTTTATTTTTTATGAATGTGTTTATATTAAAATTCATTCCGTAAATATTACCGCTTAATATTTCATTGTGAATTATATAATGAGATTTTCCATTGAGAGGCAGGAACCTTCCGTTAGTTATTTTAAATACAATTGTGCTATCCGAATGATTTATCAAATTTATCCGACTTTGATAATTTACCATCTCAACTCTAAAAGGTGAGGAAACATCAACACTATCGTTATTAATTTTCCATTGAATGGATTGCTGCACTCCTAATTTCATTATCGGGATTCTGTTTATTTTATCGGGTGTGACCCAAACCAATAATGAATTGCCGGAAAGTTCATTTTTATACTTTCCAACACTATTTAAAGCAACATTGAATTCATCGCTTGCCTTTATCCATCTTGTCATCAAATTAAAATCATAAACAGCGGTTCCTGCAATTATTAGAAACAACATCAATAAAATTTTTTTTGAAGTAAAAAATTCTTTCCGGTTTTGAGCATAAGCAGCTAATAACCAAAATAAACCGATTGAAGCGGCAAAGACATACCACCTCATCACTTTAGGCACTGCCGGAGCTATCAAAACAATGTACCATAATAAACCGGTTAACAAAATATTGAAGTTTTCTTTTTTTAGTCTGAAAGCTTTTATAAAAAAGAAAGTAACCACTATCAAAAAAATTAATATTACCAAAATCATGATAATTGGATTCGCTGAAATTGATTGCAGCCATTCCAAAGCCTCCGGCGGTAAAAATGCGAGAGGAATATAAATGAAAAAATTTACTATTAATTTAATTATTGTAAAATTTGAAAAATGATTTGAACTGAAAGGTGTTCCTCCGATTACAATAGATCGATAAAATAAAGTTAATAAAACTATCAAAAGTCCAATACCAGCATCACGAAAAGCCTTCAGCGTTCTAATTTTTTTATAATCATTTTGCGAAACCAAAACAATAAAAGGGATCAATATCCCTGTATAAGCGGCTTCCTTTACTAATATTGCACACAAAAAACATATTGCCGCTAAGATTGAATTTATCTTTTTCCTTTCAACACTTGCATAAAATTTATAATAGCTGATGAATGACAACAAAATAAAAATTGTAAATAACGGTTCACTCTGATCGGAAGTCCAAACTACTTGAAGTTCATGTGAAGGAATGACTGCAAATATGACGGCAAAGATAAATGCGATTTCTTTTCTTATCCCGATTTTTTCACTTGCCTTGTAGAAGAGAATAATACAAAAGCCGTATAGTAAAAGACTTACTAACTTGAATAGAAAAGGATGGAATCCTCCAATCATTATAATCAAAATACGAAGTACTCCTCCTAAGGGTCTCCAATAGGATATGGTAACATCTGGTTTGATGAAAGGCTGAAAAATTGCTGTTAGGCCGCCTGCATTAAAATGACCTAATATTTGAATGTCGTCATCAATGAATGAAACAAAAAGTACCGGGAGCCAGGTTAATGCAGTGATAACAAAAAGAGTTATCGCATAGTGCTCAATTATATATTCTTTAATAGTTCTTTTGTTTATTCCCACTAATGACTTCGGCTAAAAAATGATATTATTTAATATCATCAAAATTACAATTAACAAATCACTAAAATCAAACACATTATAAAAAGTCTATATTATTGAGTTGATGAATAAAACTAAATTGATCTTTCAGGGAATTACTTATGGGAGTCATCATTGGTTATAAAAAGATCTTGCTTTTATTTATCCAATGAAGGCAATCTTTATACTAAGCGGAAAAAATCATAATTTTAAATAGATAAAATCATATCAACCGTAATTGCGGACCCCGGTACATTTGGCTAATTTTTGCCGGAATGAAGCATTCTCACCAAGTATCATCTAACCATTAGAGATTACTTCATCCCGATACTGATGCAATACAGGTTAATCGGGATTTGTAATGACAAATGCAAAATCAGTTAAGTTTAAAACAAAGACGCATTGAGTTTCAGAGAGTCTGTAAGATTCATATGGAGATAGTTAATTATCAATGAAAGGAATTAAAATTCAAATAAACTTAAAATGCTTTTAAACTTTGAACATTAACTTTGTCAATAGAAAGCGACTAATTGATTATTGATTCCTTGATAAAATCATTCGATATAAGCACCCATCTTTCCGAATTTTTCAATTCGCTGTTCAAAAAGTTTTTCCGGTTTTATTTTCACCAGTTGTCCCAGCTCTTCAATTAAAGTTTCTTTTAAAGTTTGAGCTGCTGCCTGATGATCTTTATGTGCACCTCCAAGCGGTTCCGGAATAATTCTGTCGATAATTTTTTGTTCAAGCAAATCCGGTGCAGTTAATTTTAATGCCTCGGCAGCCTGTTCTTTATAATCCCAGCTTCTCCATAAAATACTTGAACATGATTCCGGACTAATAACCGAGTACCAGCAATTTTCCAGCATTAAAATTCTATCGCCAACTCCTATGCCAAGTGCACCTCCGCTGGCACCTTCACCAATTATTACAACTATAATAGGAACTTTGAGCCTGGACATTTCAAAAAGATTTTTAGCAATTGCTTCGGCCTGACCTCGTTCTTCGGCTTCTAAGCCCGGATAAGCGCCGGGAGTGTCAATCATTGTAATGACAGGTTTATTAAATTTTTCGGCAAGCTTCATCAGGCGTAATGCTTTTCTGTAACCTTCGGGATTAGGCATACCAAAATTCCTATAAAGATTAGTTTTGGTATCCCTTCCTTTTTGATGACCGATGATCATCACTTTGTAGTCGCCCAATTTTGCAAATCCACCCACAATAGCTTTATCATCTTTGAAAGATCTATCTCCGTGTAATTCGATAAAGTTTTCCGTCATTAAATAAATATAATCGAGTGTATAAGGCCTGTCGGGATGACGGGCAAGCTGAACTCTTTGCCAGCGTGTCAGGTCCTTATAAATATTATTTTTTAACTCCTTGACCTTATCTTCAATTTTTTGTACTGCGTCTCCAATATCGAGATCTTCGGACAACTTTCTCATTTCTTCCAATTTAGTTTCAAGTTCATAAATAGGTTTTTCAAATTCTAAAATTGTTTTAGCCATATTTACAATTATTTATACCACATTTTAATTAATGATTTACCTAAAATTTCAAGATCGAGCCAGATATTTTGGTTTTTAGCATAAAAAATATCGAGTTTATCATAATCTAAATTATTCCCGGGTTCAATGAACCAGTAACCGGTCAATCCTTTTTTCCCTAAATAGAAATCCGAATTTTCTCTAAAATCTTTCGGCCCCACAAAACTAACTTTCCCCGAAAAAATGGAAGGTACATTTAAAATAAATGTAGCGAACTCGCTTTTCCGCTTCCTAAGTTTAGATATTAAATATATGAAAGGATAAATCAAAAACAAAACAAATGAAGCAAGTATATAATCGAACATTGCCTTAATTATTTTGAAAAGCGGATTCGAAATGTTGTATTTTATTTCAAAAAGAGGCAGATCTTCAAGTACGGATACAGATGTTTTACCGACAAGAAAATCGAGATTGCTGCCAATAAGCTTGAATTCGACATTTTCGTTCTGGCATGAAGATACAATCGACATCATTTGATTATATGACAGTTCATCGGAAGGGAAAATCACATCATTTATTTTTTGTTCTTTAATTACTTTAATAATATTATCTTTACTCCCAAGCACATCAAAGCCATCAATGTTTTTCCCGATATCTTTATGCGAGAACCCGATTAGACCAACGATAGTGTGATTGTCCAATCTTTGAACAGCTAATTTCTTAGCAGCTTTAACAGCGGGTTCATTTGTCCCGACAATTAAAGTTCTCCTTCTTGCAAATTTATCTCTATCAATACCAAGCCTAAAAAATAATTTAACGAAAACTCTCCATGATGTTAAAGCAAAAAACAAAAGCACATAAGTAATGATTATTACGGCACGGCTGTAAGCATATTGCTTGAAGAAAAGAGTAAGTGAAGAGAGTAGAATAAATCCCGCAAGAATTGCCCCAAAATTTCTTAGGACCGAAATCGAATCTTTTTTATATGTACCGGCAATACTTGCAGCTAAAATATTTATTAAAGGAGGAATAGTGTAAACGATATTTGTACCATATTCCGGAAAGCCGCGGAAATAACTGATAGAAGAATAAATTTTACTCCCAAGGAAGAGGCACACATCAAATAAAATAAAGTCGAGTACTAATGAAATAACAATCAATTTTCTTACGGCTAAAAACGCAAAAAATTGCTTAAACCAAATTGCACATGTCAGGATCATCTTAACAAGAAAAGAACTTGAGAGATGTTTTTTTACAAACAAATACATTGCATTGTAGAAATATTTTGTTTCGTCAATGCTGCTTCGTTTCGTGCTCTCGCCTTTATAATGAATAATTTGAGTTTCATTAAAATAATATACTTTATAACCTGACTTCTGAACACGGTAGCAAAAATCAAGGTCTTCACCGTACATAAAAAACTGCTCGTCTAATCCACCAATTTTTTCATAAACTTCTCTGCGGAACATCATGAACGAGCCGGAGATTGCGTCGACTTCGTAAGTTTGATTTTCATCTAAATATGTAAGGTTATATCTTGCAAATAATCTGCTTTTGGGAAATAATGAGCTCAAGCCGGTTACTTTGCAAAAAGATGTCCAGGGCCCCGGAAAGCTTCTTCTGCATGCAAGCTGCAATGTTCCGTCAGGGTTAAGAATTTTACAGGTAACAAGTCCGGCATCCAGGGTTCTTTTAAAAAAGTCGATCATTTTGTCGAATGTATCTTCACTTACAATTGCGTCCGGATTTATAAGGAGCAAATAATCTCCGGAAGCGCATTTTAATCCTGAGTTGTTTGCTTTACTGAATCCTAAATTTTTTTTGTTTTCAATTAACTTAACCTGATGGAATTTCTCTTTAATCATTTCTACGCTTCCGTCATCGGAAGCATTATCAACTACGATAACTTCGTACTTTAAATTTGCTGCTGCTTTTGAAATTGAGTGAAGTAAATTCTGCAGAAATTCTTTAACGTTGTAGTTAACTATGATAATGGATAAATCCAAGTAAACACCTAATAAAAACTAAAAATTTCATCTAATCAGGATGTTAACTTCTGCTAAAGGTTTTGCCTTGCAGGAAGAATTGTTGAATGTTGTTTATTAAACCATTTAACCTGACTCTACAGAAGCCCAAACATACTTCTTAATCTCAGCTTCCAAACCATGGATATTGCTTCACGTACAATCTTTCTGGACATTTTAGAAGTTCCTTTTACACGGTCGGTAAATATTATTGAAATTTCACCGAGATTAAAACCCTTTTTCCAGGCTTTAAAGTTCATTTCAATCTGAAATGCATAGCCGTTCGATTTAACGCGGGAAAGGTCGATTGCTTCCAGAACTTTCCTGTTAAAACATTTATAGCCGCCGGTAGTATCTTTAATGGGGAGCCCGGTAATTAGTCTTGTATATAAATTTGCAGAATAACTAAGCAGCAATCGGCGGATGGGCCAATTGATAACATTGATACCATGCATATACCTGCTCCCGATTACCAGGTCATAATTTTTTATCGCCTTCAGAAAACTTTTTATTTCTTTAGGATCATGTGAATAGTCCGCATCCATCTCAAAAATATATTCGTAATCATGTTCCAGTGCAAATTTAAACCCTGCTCTATAAGCGGTACCCAATCCCATTTTTTTATCTCTTTTTAATAGTTTCACACGACTATTAGATTTACTAAGATTTTCAACAAAATCGCCGGTACCATCCGGGGAATTATCATCCACTATCAAAATATCGATAGGAGTTTTCTCATATCTATTTAAAATATCCGGAATGAGTTTTTGAACATTATCCAGTTCATTATAAGTAGGTATAATTATTAGAGATTTTTTTTCAGATTCTATGGCTATTCCTTTATTTTCATGGTAGATAGTAGATAATTATTATTTGATTATAAAATTTTAAAAATAATTAAAGTTATTTATTATTCATACATTTTTTTATTATAAAATTGCTCCGGCAGTAAAAACTTCATATTACCATCTTCCATTTTAACTCCCGAAGCTTCAGCGAAGGGAATCAGTAATAATGCCCTTTACCAAAAAGAACAACAAAAATAGTTCTGAGAATGATTTTAAAATCCATTCTTAAAGACATATTCTCAATATAAAAAAGATCGTAGCGCAGCTTAATTTTTACATCTTCGATACTTTCATCATATTTATGCTTAACCTGTGCCCAGCCTGTAATACCCGGACGAACTTTCAACCTTCTCGTATAAAAAGGAATTTCACCGGAAAGTTTATCGACAAAAAACGGTCTTTCCGGCCTCGGGCCAACAAGGCTCATCTCTCCTTTTAACACATTAAACATTTGGGGAATTTCATCAATCCTCATTTTTCTGATAATTTTTCCAACTCTGGTAATTCTCGGATCATCTTTAGACGACCAAACAGGGCCTGTTTCCTCTTCTGCATTTACAAACATTGAACGGAATTTTATTATTTTAAAAACCTCTCCATTCATTCCGCATCTTTTTTGAATAAAAAAGGCAGGTCCTTTACTATCTATTTTTATCAAAATCGCTACTATTATTGTAACCGGAAGCGTTACAAGAAGAATAAATAATGAAACAAAGATATCCATAACCCGCTTTAATTTTTTTTCCCACTCCGGCATTAACTGCGGCATGATATCGATTAAAGAGATGCCGTAAATTTGATTCGTCTTTGCCTGCCCGCTTAAAATTTCATAAAGATCCGGTGCGATTTTCAACCCAACATTTTTACCTTCGCAAAGCGAGATAATATCAACAAGTTTATCCCTGTCATCCTTATCCAGAGCGATGATTACTTCTTTAGCGTCAATTTTTTCTATCAAATCCGGTAGCTCGGATAAATCACCGATTACATTAATTTTTTCATTAGCCTTCCCGACATTCGCATCGTTGAGAGATACAAATCCTTTTATATCGAGGCCTAATGCACGATGTTCGTCGATTTGTTTCTGAACATCAAAACCTTTGGAATTAAAGCCGACAATCAATGCATTTTTCCTTCCGATTCCTTTGATTAAAAGACTTCGCTGAAAGCTGCGAATAAACAATCTTCCAACTCCGACAAAAAAGAGGAATAATCCCCAATAAATAAAAACCAATATCCTTGAGGATGAAGAAATGTTATGAAGATAATCATCAATAAATATTACAAAAAAAAGGACAAACACTCCCACAAAAGAAGCTTTAAATAGAGTAGACATTTCATCAAATCGGGAAGCAGCAAACCATGTTCTGTACATCCCGACAAAAGTAAAGATGATCAACCAATAAAAATATACCACCAGCATAGGGATAAAAAATTCCGGCATAATTATCGTGTGGAACCAGCCGGTCTGTACCCGGATAATAAAATAAACTATCCATGCAAGATTGATGGTGAGGAAATCGATGAGAAGGA
>CAZKUR010000018.1:0-5745 GCA_964556005.1 uncultured Ignavibacteriaceae bacterium
ATGATTATTTTGTAAATCCGGACTTAACAATCGGCAGTAAAGCGCAAACGATGTTTCCTATTATTCCGACTCTTGGTTTCAGCGTTAAATTTTAGGATATAAGAAAAAATGGTAGAAGTTTTTTTTTGTGGGTGTACAATAAATCCAATTTATCATTGTCTTAAACGGTTAATTACAAATAATGTGAAAGTAGAGTCGAGAATCGAAAGCAAGGTATCCAATCTAATTCAAATGTTATGAAGTACTAAACAGTGTATTTCTTAATAATGTACACCCTAATCGGCGTACGTCCACTTCCTTCTTCCATTTAAATAAAATTTCGAATATCTTTGTTTAATTTTTTATTTTGAAGCTAAAACAAAAATGCCCATTTCAAATGAACCTCTTTCGGTTTCCGAATTAACAAAGCAAATAAAATTAACTCTTGAAGAAGGTTTCTCTCAAGTTAGTGTAGTTGGAGAAATTTCGAATTTTAAACCGCATGTTTCCGGGCACTGGTATTTTAATTTGAAAGATTCCGATGCAGTAATCTCATGTGCGATGTGGAGAGGATTTAACAATTATGTATCATTTACTCCTCAAGACGGCATCAAAGTAGTAGTTAACGGAAAGATAACTGTTTATCCTCCAAGAGGAAATTATCAAATTGACGTTAGGTCGATGAAGCCTGCAGGTATGGGTGAGTTACAAGCTGCATTTGAAAGACTCAAACAAAAATTAGCTGCCGAAGGTCTATTTGATGAAGAACACAAAAAACCCATTCCTTCATTTCCTCAAAGAATCGGAATTGTAACTGCAATTGATGGAGCAGCCTTCCGTGATATGATCAGTGTTGCCAAAAGAAGATTCCCGGTTGTTGAATTAGTAATCGCACCGTCAAGAGTTCAGGGAAGCGGCGCAGGCGAGACTATCGTACAAAGTATAAAACAATTAAATAAGGAACCAGAAATCGATGTGATAATTGTTGGAAGGGGAGGAGGCTCAATTGAGGATTTGTGGGCATTTAATGAAGAAATTGTTGCGCGAGCAATTTATGCTTCTAAAATTCCCATTATAACAGGCGTTGGACATGAAATAGACTTTACTATTGCAGACTTTGTATCAGATTTACGTGCACCGACTCCATCGGCAGCAATGGAATTAGCTACACCGAACGTCGAAGATATCAAATCATTTATTCATGAATTTTTATCAGAGTCGAATCAGAATATTTCCGGGCTTATTGAAAATTATCAAGAACAAATATACCGCAATTTAAACTCTTACGGATTTAGGATGCCGATGGATTTGGTAAGAAAAAATTCGCAAAATCTTGACAGTACCGTCTATAAATTATTTCAATCGATGGATAGACTATTCACTTTTAAAAAGAATAGACTTTCTATATTTATGAGCAAATTAGAAGCAAACAATATTGAGAAAGTGTTGAAGAAAGGATTTGTTCTTGTCAAGCAAAATTCTAAATTTGTAACGAGAGCAAAAAACTTTTCAGGAACTGCTGATGCTACTCTTAAATTTTCCGACGGCGAAATTTTAATTAAAACAAAATATGAGTAATTTAACTCAGTTTCTACATTTAAATTAAATTCATACTTGTTTATTTTAATCATTTAATTCCGGTTAAATTTATTAAAAAATGGCTAAAAGTTCATCAAAGGAAACCTTCGAAAAAAAACTAAAAAGACTTGAGGAAATTTCCGGCCTTCTTGAAAGTGAAAATATCGGTTTGGATGAAGCTATCAAACTCTATGAAGAAGGAATAGAATTATCAGGCAAGTGCTTAAAAACCCTTAAGGATGCGGAATTAAAAATAACAGAATTAAAAAAGAAAGTTGAAGAAATTTCACCGGAAGATGAAAGTTTATTTGAGGAATAAATGTTTGGAGAAAAAGAATGGCTGATAACATCAAATATAAAATTTTATCGAACGTAAATTATCCTTCCGACATTAGAAAGTTGGATGTTTCGCAGCTAAAGCAGCTTTGCAGCGATATCCGTGAATATATGATTGATACGATTTCAGAGGTTGGCGGACATTTCGGCGGCGGGTTAGGTGCTGTCGAATTAACGGTAGCTGTACATAAAGTTTTCAACACTCCCGAAGATCTTGTTGTTTGGGATACAGGCCACCAGGCATACCCTCATAAAATTTTAACAGGCAGAAAAGAAGAATTAAAGCATATCAGACAGCTAAACGGCATATCGGGATTTTTAAAAAGAAATGAAAGTGAATATGACGCATTCGGCGCCGGCCATGCGTCCACTTCTATTTCCGCAGCTCTCGGCATGGCTGTTGCTCGAGATATAAACAAGGAAACGAAAAATGTAATTGCTATTATCGGCGATGGGGCCATGACCGGCGGGATGGCATATGAAGCCATGAATAATTCCGGATTGATTAATTCCAACCTTATTGTAGTATTGAATGATAACAATATGTCGATAGCTCCGAATGTTTGGCAAATTTCAAATTATTTTACCGAAATGATTGCACATCCAGACTACAATAAATTTAAAGGGCAAATTTGGGATTTAACCGGTAAGCTGGATCATTTCGGAGACCGGATGCGAAGAATCGCTTCAAGACTTGAAAGCGGAATAAAAGCGGTCCTTACTCCGGGTATGTTATTCGAAGCTTTGGGTTTCAGATACTTTGGGCCTGTTAACGGGCATAATGTTCATCAGATTATAAAAATTTTCGAACAGGTTAAAAATTTAAATGGTCCTATATTAGTCCATGTAATTAGTCAAAAAGGAAAAGGCTATAAACCTGCCGAAGGTGATATTCAAAAGCTTCATGCATCTTCTCCTTTCGACAAAATGACAGGCAAAGCCTATAAAAAAGTCGACGCTCCGCCTGCATACACTAAAATTTTCGGACAGGCTTTATCCGACATTGTTAAAGATAATCCGAAAGTGGTTGGAATTTCCGCAGCTATGCCTGACGGGACCGGGCTAAATATTCTGCAAAAAACATTTCCAGACAATTTTTTTGATGTTGGTATTGCCGAAGAACATGCAGTTACATTTGCTGCAGGATTAGCTACTCAAGGCATTATACCGGTCGTTGCTATTTATTCGACCTTTCTGCAGAGAGCTTTCGATCAAATTATTCACGATGTTAGTTTGCAGAAGCTTCACGTGGTTTTTATATTAGATAGAGCCGGACTTGTCGGTGCAGACGGACCAACACATCACGGGGCATTTGATCTTACTTATTTAAGGCTTATTCCAGGAATGGTAGTCATGGCTCCGAAAGATGAGGCTGAATTGAGAGACATGCTTTTTACTGCAATAAATTATAAAAATGGCCCGGTTGCTTTAAGATATCCAAGAGGTTCTGCTTTAGGTGTTCCACTAGAAGAAGGATTCGAAGAAATAGAAATCGGCAAAAGCGAACTAATAAAAAAAGGAAACGATGTCGCTTTGCTCGCTACTGGTTCGATGGTAAATTACGCAACGATTGCAACGGATTTATTGAGTGCTGCAGGAATAAATGCTGAAATTATAAATATGCGTTTTGTAAAACCTCTCGATTCAGAACGCTTGGATGACGTTGCATCAAGATTTTCTAAAATTGTAACTCTTGAAGAGAATTCATTAGTCGGAGGATTCGGAAGCGGCGTTTTGGAATACTTTGCAGAAAAAAATTATAAAAATGATATTTTAAGAATCGGCCTTCCTGATCGTTTTATTGATCATGGCTCTCAAGCTCAACTGCATCATATCCTCGAAATGGATCCGCAGGGAATTGCCGATCAGGTCGGTGCATTCTGCCATAAGAAAAGCATAAATCATCAAGCTGCAAGTTAATGGAGAAAACTAAAGTTGCAATAATAGGGTTGGGTGGAGTTGCCCAATTAGTTCACATCCCGAATTTTGCCAGGATTGGAAATGCAGTTATAACAGACGTGGCTGAAATAAGAAAATCCAGGCTTAATACGATCGCAGATAAATTCAATATTAAAAACCGCTATACCGACTATGAGGAACTATTAGAGAAGAGCGAAGCCGATGCCGTTATAATTTCTACTCCAACCAGTACTCATAAAGAAGTTGCTACAGCGTGTTTAAAATCTAAAAAAGATATTTTAATTGAAAAACCACTTGCACGCAGCTATGATGAAGCCAAATCGATAATCGATACCGCAAAAAAATTAAAGCGAAAAATCATGGTAGGAATGAATTTACGTTTTAGGCCGGATGCGATGATTTTAAAGAGCTTGTTAAACTCAAATGAATTTGGAACTCCTTTTTACATTAAATGCGGCTGGATAAGAAGGCCGAGCAGCAGCGAAAAATGGTTTACCGTAAAAGAGAAATCTGGTGGCGGTGTAATTATAGATCTGGGAATTTTACTTTTAGATTTGGCTCTCTGGTTATTGGATTACCCTTCTGTTTCATCCGTTTCAACGCAATGCTTTTCCCACAACACGAAGAGTGTTGAAGATACAGCAATCAGCTTTTTGAAATGCAATAACAATTCGCTCATTAACCTTGAAACAAGCTGGTCCCTGCTTGTTGAAAAAGATTATTTTTACGTCAACGTTTACGGAACCGGAGGATATGCTTCGTTAAATCCGCTCAAAATTTATAAAAAAATAGGCGACCAGGTAATGGATCTATCGCCGTCTCAAAGGGACAGCGCTCTAACACTTTTTAAAAAATCGTACATGAACGAACTCAAAAGTTTCATTGGTGCCGTCAACGGGCTGAACCCTGTTTTCTCTTCTGCAGATGAAGCTCTTTCAAGATTGAAAATAATAGAAGCTATGTATAAATCTTCTTCGACTAATTTAGAAATAAAGATTTAATCATATGAAAAAAATATTACTTGTCGACGACGAAAAAGATATTGTTGAGTTTCTTCAGTATAATTTAACTCAGGAGGGCTTTTCGGTTTTCGCGGCTTATAACGGTAAGGATGCTATTAAGCTGCTGACAAAAAATCCGGATTTAATAATACTGGATATAATGATGCCGGAAATGAACGGATACGATGTTTGTAAAGCTATTCGAAAAACTACCGAACATGAACATACTCCTATCATTTTTCTAACTGCAAAATCGGGTGAGATGGATGAAATATTAGGCCTCGAACTTGGTGCGAACGATTATATTCAAAAACCGATTTCCCCCAGAAAATTAATTGCGAGGGTTAAATCAAACCTCAGAAATGTTGAAACTTCTGCAGAAGATAAAAATGTTCAATCCATTATCACCATCGGCCCTTTAAAGATCGACAGGGGAAAATATATCGTCACTATCAATGGTGAAGAAAAGGTTTTCCCGAGAAAAGAATTTGAAGTTTTATTTTACCTTGCAAAAAATCCGGGCAGGGTTTTCAAAAGAGACGATTTGCTGAAAGACGTATGGGGCTCCGATGTTTATGTTGTAGATAGAACAGTCGATGTTCATATCAGGAAAATAAGAGAAAAACTTGATCAATATTCCGACTTAATCGAAACAATTAAAGGCGTAGGATATAAATTTAAAAGTGTGGAATGAAATAAGAATAAATTTAAGCTCCGCTCGCGGCTACTTTCTTGAGTTTTTTGTATTTGATGTAATTATAATTTTTTTTTCTTTTCTAATTTTTAATTCAACCTTCAATTTTTTCATTTCAATAATTTTTATTTTCATCCTCAGTTTTACTATCCTCATATTTTTAGGTAAGCACAGGATTGCGGAACTCAATGAAATAAAAACCATCATCTATAATATCAGAAAAAATATTTATACCTC
>CAZKUR010000018.1:5755-9798 GCA_964556005.1 uncultured Ignavibacteriaceae bacterium
AATAAAGCTCAGCAATAATCTTTTTATGCTTCAGGATGAAATCAAAATGATGTTCGACAAGGTTAGAAGCGACATAACTTACTTAAAACGACTTGAGAGAATCAGGACGGAATTTCTTGCAAATGTTTCCCATGAATTACGAACACCGATTTTTGCAATCCAGGGTTATGTCGAAACTCTGTTAGACGGCGCGATAAATGATTCTAAAGTTAACATGCGATTTCTTGAAAAAGCTAATCAGCATACTATAAATCTTTCCAACTTGTTGAATGATCTAATAGATATTTCGATGATAGAATCCGGCGAGATGAGAATGAGCTTTCGTTACTTTAATATAAACGAATATATCTCGAAAATAATTCAAGATTTTAAAATTATGGCCGATGAGAAAAATATAGAATTGGTTTTTCACCCGGCAAGGGAATCACTTCAATTATTCGGCGATAAAGATAAGCTGAAGCAGGTAATGACTAATCTTCTAACAAATGCGATTAAATACACCGAAAAAGGAAAAGTTGAAATATTGGTTGAAGAAGATAATAATTACGGTATTATAATTATTCGTGATACAGGTATCGGGATTCCCGAAGAAGATTTAAATAGAATTTTTGAGAGATTTTTCCGCGTAGATAAAGCCCGGTCGAGATCAGTAGGCGGAACAGGACTAGGATTGGCAATTGTAAAGCATATAATCGAAGCTCATGGCTCAAATGTTGAAGTTAAGAGTAAATTAAATGAAGGTTCGGAATTTTCGTTTAGATTGAGAAAATGACGAAATTATGCTTTTATTTCATGCAAAATTGAAAACTTTATTTCTGAATTTTCTCTAAAAATTGACTTATCTTATTTAATTTCATAATTTTGTTAGCTAAATTTTCTTAGAATAAGGATTAAAAATGATAGCAGTTGTTGATATTCAAGGACAGCAGTTTAAAGTATCCGAAAATAATAAGTATTATGTCCCAAGACTTAATGCTGAACCGGAAACAGAAGTAACTTTTAATAATGTGTTATCTCTCATTGATGAAAATGAGACTAAAATCGGTACCCCGTATGTTTCAGGTATCAAAGTAGATGCAAAAGTTTTAAATCACGTAAAAGACGATAAGGTAATTGTTTTCAAAAAGAAAAGAAGAACCGGTTACGAAAAGAAAAACGGGCACAGGCAGCAATTAACAAGAATTGAAATTACAAAGATTGGACAATAACAGGAGATTTTATTATGGCTCATAAAAAAGGTCAAGGCTCTTCAAGAAACGGAAGAGACAGTAATGCCCAAAGACTTGGCGTAAAAAGATTCGGCGGAGAAAACGTTCTTGCCGGCAATATACTTGTTAGACAAAGAGGAACAAAATTTCACCCCGGTGTTAACGTAGCAAAAGGAAGCGATGATACTTTGTTTGCTCTATCCAACGGCGTTGTAAAGTTTGAAACAAAACGAGGAAACAGGAAAGTTATAAACGTTTTCCCCGTTTCATAATTATACCTGATTCTTAATTATAAAAAAACCCTCTTTTATGAAGAGGGTTTTTAATTTTAAATTATATTGGGAAAATATTAATATCCCAGGCGTTCCATATCGGCGATTAACTTTTTAACCGCATCGGTAGATTTATCAAACATAGCCTGTTCATCTTTATCCAATGAAAATTCAATGACTTTCTCGATTCCGCCGGAACCAAGAACCGCAGGAACTCCTACATAATAACCTTTGACATTGAACTCACCATTCAGATAAGCGCAAGCCGGAAGGACTCTTTTATGATCTTTAAGAATTGCTTCCGCCATCGCAGTTGCCGAAGCAGCAGGTGAAAAGAATGCAGACCCGGTTTTCAAAAGTTTTACCACTTCCCCGCCCGCCATCTTAGTCCGTTGAACCATTGCATCCATTACTTCTTTAGCTTTGGCTTTATCTCCATATTTTCTTTCCAATAATTCCATAGCCGGTATTCCGTTAACGTTGGCATACCTGACAATAGGAACCATAGTATCGCCATGTCCGCCCATAACCATTGCATTTACATCTTTTACAGAGACACCTAATTCCCATGCAATAAAAGTCGAGAACCTTGACGAATCAAGAACACCCGCCTGGCCAAAAACTTTTTTATGCGAAAATCCGGTGACTTTTTGGAAAAGTGTAACCATTGCATCAAGAGGGTTTGAAATAATTATCACAATCGCATTTGGAGCGTTGCTCTTTACTCCTTCGGCAACGGACTTCATAATTTTTGCGTTCGTGGTAAGTAGATCATCCCTGCTCATACCTGGTTTCCTTGGTAATCCTGCGGTGATAATTACAAGATCCGAATCTTTAATTCCTTCATAACTGTTGGTGCCGGTAACGTTAACGTCAAACCTGTCAACCCGGGATGCTTCCGCTACATCGAGCGATTTTCCTTGAGGCATGTCTTCAACTATATCAAACATGACAACATCCCCGAGTTCTCTCGAAGCAATCAATTGTGCCAATACGCCGCCAATTTGACCCCCGCCAATCAATCCAATTTTTTTTCGTGCCATTTTTACTCCCACTGTTAAATTATTAAACAATGTTGATTATTTATAATAACTAATAATTCAAAAATAATTATGTCTTACTGTTTTTACAACATAGTAATTAATAAATAAACGTAAAAGGTGATTTTAGTCTGGTTTTTATTTTTAAAGAATTGTTTTCCGGGAGGTTTACATTTTCAATTTATTGTTCAAGCTTATTGAATCATACTCCAGATATGATCAAGGAGTTCGTCTATCCCGAATTTACTTATTGATGAAACAATAAAAGGCGCATAATTGAGTTCTTTTATTTTCTTCAATTTCAATTTTTTAATTTCGGATTCATCAAGCTGATCGGCTTTAGTAAGAGCTAATATTTTTTCTTTTTTTGCTAAGGAAGTGCTGTAACTTTTCAGTTCATTTAGCAGAAGATTAAAATCCTTAATATAATCTTCGGAAGCAATATCGATCATGAAAAGAAGTATCTTGGTTCTTTCGATATGGCGTAAAAATTTGTGGCCTAATCCTCTCCCTTCATGAGAACCTTCGATTATTCCAGGTATATCTGCAACGGTGAAACTTTGAAAATCTTTATATTTTACGATTCCCAGGACCGGTTCGAGAGTCGTAAATGGATAGTCTGCAATTTTGGGCTTTGCGGCAGAAACCACCGAAATAAATGTAGATTTGCCTGCATTGGGAAAACCGACCAGACCGACATCAGCAATTAACTTTAGTTCAAGAGTTATTTTTTTTTCTTCACCCGGCTTACCGTTTTCAGCAAAGCGAGGTGTCTGGTTGGTAGATGTTGCAAAATTACTGTTCCCTTTTCCGCCCCTTCCTCCTTTTGCAGCAGTATAGATTTTTCCATTTTCATTTAAGTCGGAAATAATTTTCCCCGAATCAAAATCTTTAACAGTCGTCCCTATTGGCACAAATAGAATAACGTCCTTCCCGTTTTTGCCGTCTTTTAATGAATTGCCGCCGTTTTCTCCGTTTTGGGCTTTAAAATTTTTCTTGTACTGGAAATTTAGGAGTGTTGATAAATTTCCTACTGCCTTAATAACTACATTTCCACCCCTCCCACCGTTTCCGCCTGATGGTCCGCCTTTAGGCACATACTTTTCTCTACGAAAAGTTACCGCACCGTCGCCGCCCTTACCGGCTTTGACTGCAATTACTGCATAATCAATGATCATTAACTGGCCTGGTTAAAATAGAAGGATACTACGTTTGTCAAAGTTATAGCATCCCTGGTGTAGGGACTAACCCGGTAGGTAAAAAAGACTCCTTTTAAAATCTCGATTGCTTCATCATAGTTTCCGCATTCGGCTATCTTTTCCATTGTGTTTGTAAAATCATCCCTGTCTTCATTAAAAATATTCGATATTATTCTTTCCATATCGCGATTGGTTATGTAGCGAAATATATCAGTTTCAATTTTATTTTTTGTAACCGGATCAATTTTATTCTCAAGCTTTTCAATCTCTTTTTCAATTTTTTCAATGTCTTCAAATTTTTTATAATTTTCCGGTTCATGACTT
>CAZKUR010000018.1:9898-61952 GCA_964556005.1 uncultured Ignavibacteriaceae bacterium
TCATGACTTTCAATTATTTTTTTATTGCCATTTTTATTAACAACTTGCGCATCAATTTGTGTTTCATCCTGAACTTTATAATCTATTTCAATTTCGTTTTCTTCTACAGTAATACTGGGTTCTTCTTCAACAGTAATTTTCTTGTCTTCTGATTCTTCAGAAGTATCATGAATATTTCCGGTTTCAAAATTTACTTCATCATTGTTTTCGATTACCGCTTCATTTTCAGGTTGTTCTGACTCAGCATCATTTATTCTGTTTATTTCGATTGTACCATCAGCCTCGTCGCTCTCTGAATTCACTTCATCATGCTCTTCAATAATTGTTTCATCTTTAGTCTGCTTTGTATCAGGAGGGTTTAATTCCTGGATTTCGGAACTATCCAGAATCTTTTCGGTTTCATAATTTATTTCATTATTTTCCTCAATAACCGTATTATCTTCATTATCATCTGATTCGGAAATTTTTTCTTCTTGTACTTCATTTTTATCGAAAATTTCCCCGCTCTCAAAATTCATTTGGTCGTTGTCTCTAATAATTGTTTCCTCCTCCGGAAGTTCTGATTCGGAAACATTCATCTCTGTATTAACTTCCGGTTCCACAGTTTTTTCGAAATCAAATACCTGCTGCTCTTGATTTTCTTCCACCGGCGCTGCTGCAATAATATTTTTTATTTCTTTTATCTCAACTTTTTGTTTCTCCTCAAAATGCAATACATTTTTCAAGGCTAAAAGTATATCGACAAGATTCTTTTCCTTTAAGTAAAACTCAACGGCATTTAATGGAACTTTACTTTTATTTATAGACCCTACATTAAAAAAATCACCCAGGGAACCAAGTGCCATATCAACCACTTTGGATTCCTGTTTTGCAAGGATTTCTTTGTCAATTTTACTTAAGAGTAACTCAAATTCAGCTAAACTTACATTTGCTATTCTCTTCTTGGCAAGATAACCGGATAAAATATCTTTAATATATCCGTAGTAATAAGTATAGTTCAGCATCAAACGAAGCTCTTGTGCAGAAAACAAATCCTTTTCATGATATATCAATTTTGAAAGCGACCAATTCGGGCGGGCTACAAAGTTTGCATTAAATGAAACAGCCTGGACGATTAGAATTTTTATATCTTCATAAGCAATCTTTTTGTTCTTTTTAATTTCCTTTCCGATTTGGTTAAAATAATTTAAAATTTCGGCGCTGGAATAATCAAAAACGGAATTTTGCAGGAGCTTGTTTCTATCCTCATAAATAATATAATCGAGTTCAGCAGAAACATACTGTATGATTGCAGGATGAATGTTTAACCCGGCAAGTTTATCGAAAGTAAACAGAGAACCTAATTTTTTAATTTTATTAAGAGTAAAATCGGAAATAAATTTAATCTCACGTTCGAACATTTAAAAATCTAACCATCTATTTATTACAAAAAAAATTATTAAATAAAACTAAATTATACATATCTATTTGCTAATGTAATGAAAGCACTCTGCTTTATTCGAAATATAGCTTGAAAAAAGGAAAATTGAAACAAAAAATCAAGGTAGCTCAAATAAAATCTATCATTATTGATGATTTTATATAATTAACACAATTGTGAGTTATGGCTCACTATGCACTTCAATATTATGAAAAGTACTGTTCCCAATGATCTCTTTAGCCAAAGCAAGGTATGCGATAGATGATTTTGCTGCGGAATTATATTCCATTACAGGTTTAAGCTGGAAATTTGCTTCAGCTATATCCACATTTTTGGGAATATTAGTTCTAAACAAATAATTGGGATATTTTAGAATTAATTCCTTTTTGACTTTATAAGTAACCTTTAGGTTCGATTCATAAGCAATAAAAAGTATTCCTTCAATCGATAGTTTGCTGTTTGCTGTTCTTTTAATATTAAGAATATGATCCATCATTCGTTTAACTGCCTGTAAACTAAATTTATCTGCCCTAATAGGCATAAGTACGGAGTCGGCAGCTATTAAAGCAGCAGTTGTAGTTCCGGAAAGAATCGGCGGACAATCGATCAAAATATAGTCGTAATAAAAGGATTCAGGCCTGATAATATTATTTAATAAATGCTTATTAATTGTTAGTTTACTGAAACGCTCCTCATCCTTATAGCTCAATGGATTTAGAGGAATAATATCTAAATATGAATTGGAAGTTTTATGAATAACTTGATTGATTGATTTGGTGAATGAAATTACGTTAAAAATATCCCCCTTTATAACGCCGGATTGAAACCCGAGGCTTGACGAACATGCACCGGAAGGATCAACATCCAATAATAAAGTCCGTTTGTGCTTCATTGCGAATGCATAAGCCAGGTTCAGTGCAGTTGTAGTTTTTCCAACTCCCCCTTTTGAAATAGCAATAGCAATAATTTTTCCCATTTCAAATACCTTCTACGAGAGTTTGTTATTAGAATTATTAGTGATATTTCAATACAAGCTTCACTTTAATCTTCTACTTTTATTTTATAACCTGATCAGCATTAAAATAACTTTTATTTAGGAATGTTTTCCTATCTTGAAAAACATTCTAAATTAAAAAACTTCTATTTATTAAAGGCAAAGCTTAAATATCATTCAACAAGGAGATAAATTAATTTCAGGGCATGCTGGAAATATTTTTCCCTTATTTGAATAGTAAATATTTTGCATGATCCGAAATAAAAGGAATTCACTCACCTGATGTTATAATTTAATAAAAAATTATGCCATTTACATAATAATATGTAAAGTTTATTTAATTTTATTTTTGATGGGTAAACAACACAAGGCTGGATTGAGAGTTTTGTCTTATTTTGAAATTAATATTAGGATCGAAACACTGCGACCAAACCAGAAGTCAATGAAATTACAGAAAATTCCTTCAGTCCAACAAATTGAATTGAAAAGATTTTCTGATAAAATCTAAATCGTTCTAATAACTATTTTTATCGGCAATTTATTTTTCTTTAGAAAACAATCCTGCCCGGTAGTATTCACGTCTCAATTGAGCTATAACGTCCATCGAAATTTCTTTCGGACATTCAGCAGAGCAGGCTTCTGTATTTGAGCAGGCTCCGAAGCCTTCTTTTTCCATCTGTTCAACCATAGCCCAAACTCTTTTCTCTCTTTCAGCTTTACCCTGAGGCAGTCTTGCAAAATGAGAAACCTTTGCACTTAGGAACAGCATCGCCGATGA
Source organism: uncultured Ignavibacteriaceae bacterium (assembly GCA_964556005.1). Lineage (GTDB taxonomy): Bacteria > Bacteroidota > Ignavibacteria > Ignavibacteriales > Ignavibacteriaceae > CAZKUR01. The sequence continues at coordinate 13,091 of CAZKUR010000018.1, forward strand.
ATTTTTACATGCAGCAACACAAGCTCCGCAGCCAATACACTGTGCGGCTTCAAATGCCGATTCAGCATCCTCTTTAGCTATCGGTATAGCATTACCGTCAGGTGTGCCGCCGGTATTTACCGATATATATCCGCCTGCTGCGATTATCCGGTCAAAAGCAGAACGATCTACTATTAAATCCTTAATAACGGGAAATGCTTTTGCTCTAAACGGTTCAACCACGATTGTATCGCCGTCTTTAAAATTTCTCATATGAAGCTGGCATGCTGTAATTGCACTTTTAGGTCCATGAGGCCTTCCGTTTATCTGCATTCCGCAGCTTCCGCAGATTCCTTCCCTGCAGTCATGATCAAAAGCAATAGGTTCTTCGCCTTTTTTAATTAATCCTTCATTTACGATATCAAGCATTTCAAGAAAAGACATATCGGGGGATACATCTTTCGCTTCGTAACTTACAAGCTTACCTTTGTCATCTTTATTTTTTTGGCGCCAGACTTTTAGGTGTAAATTCATATTATTTCCCATTACTTATAACTCCTTTGAGAAAGGTGAACATATTCAAATTCCAATTCCTCTTTATGTAATTCGGGTTTTTGATCATCGCCTTTGTATTCGAACGCCGCTACATACGTAAAGTTTTCATCGTCTCTTTTCGCTTCATTTTCTTCTGTTTGATATTCTTCCCTAAAATGACCGCCGCAGGATTCATTTCTATGAAGAGCATCGATTGCCATAAGCTCTGCTAATTCGAGAAAATCTGCAACTCTGCCGGCCTTCTCTAATGATTGATTCAATTCTTCGTTGTCGCCTAATACACGGACATCTTTCCAGAATTCCTCACGCAAAGTTTTGATTTTTTGAATCGCAGTTTCCAATCCTTTTGCGTTGCGGGACATCCCGACGTATTCCCACAATATTTTTCCTAATTCTCTGTGAAATTCATCTACAGTTTTATTGCCTTTAACCGCTAATAATTTTGCTATTTTATCATTCACGGTTTTTTCAGCAGCTTTGAATTCTTCATTTCCCGTATCAACTTTTTCCAATTTAGTTGCAGCAAGATAACCGCCCATTGTGTAGGGAATAACAAAGTAACCATCTGCAAGGCCCTGCATCAAAGCACTTGCGCCAAGCCTGTTGGCACCGTGATCAGAGAAATTGCATTCGCCTAACGCAAATAAGCCCGGAATAGTTGTCATCAGATTATAATCAACCCACAAGCCGCCCATTGTATAATGAACTGCTGGATAAATTCTCATCGGAACTTCATAAGGATTTTCATCGGTTATCAAATGATACATATCGAAAAGATTTCCGTATTTTTGACTAATTACGTCTTTCCCTAAACGATTTATTGCATCTTTAAAATCCAGGTAAACTGCTACCTTAGAAGCTCCGACTCCCTTTCCTTCGTCGACCATTTCTTTAGCATTTCTTGAAGCAACATCCCTTGGGACAAGATTTCCGAATGATGGATATTTTCTCTCAAGGTAATAATCGCGTTCGTTTTCAGGAATTTGATTCGGAGGTCTTGTATCTCCGGCTTTTTTGGGAACCCAAACTCTTCCGTCGTTTCTTAAACTTTCGCTCATCAATGTTAATTTTGATTGATGTTCTCCCGTAACTGGAATACATGTAGGATGAATTTGAGTATAGCACGGATTTGCGAAGAATGCACCTCTTTTGTATGCACGCCACGAAGCAGTTACATTTGAACCTTTTGCATTCGTAGATAAATAATAAGCATTTCCATAACCGCCTGTTGCTAATACAACCGCATCAGCAGCGAAAGATTCTATCTTTCCATTGACCATATTCCTTGTAACAACACCTCGTGCTCTTCCGTTTATGACGACGATATCAAGCATTTCATGACGCGGAAATATTGTAACTTTTTTAGATTCAACCTGTCTCATCAAAGCACTGTAAGCACCAAGCAGTAATTGCTGCCCCGTTTGACCACGGGCATAAAATGTTCTTGATACCTGAGCACCGCCGAAAGATCTGTTATCCAAAAGTCCGCCGTATTCTCTTGCGAACGGAACTCCTTGTGCAACACATTGATCAATAATATTTAAGCTTAGATCGGCAAGCCTGTAAACATTTGCTTCGCGGGATCTGTAATCGCCGCCTTTTACTGTATCGTAAAACAACCGGTAAACACTGTCGCCGTCATTCTGATAATTTTTTGCAGCATTAATTCCGCCTTGAGCAGCAATACTATGCGCACGTCTTGGGCTGTCCTGAAAACAAAATGATTTTACATAATATCCCAACTCACCAAGGCTCGCTGCAGCAGATGCACCTGCCAGCCCTGTCCCAATTACAATTATCTCATATTTTCTTTTATTAGCAGGATTAACAAGTTTTAAATTAAATTTATGATTAGTCCACTTCTCTGCTAAATCGCCTGGTGGAACATTGGATTGTAGTTTGCCGTTAGATGTTGATTTCACTTCATTCATATCTTAATGACCTCCCGTACTAAAAAGGAAATAAAGCGGAATAATTGCAAATCCGGCACAGATGACAATCGCAAAGAAAATTCCAAATCCTTTGATAAAAGCCGTGTATTTATTGTGCCTTACTCCGAGAGTTTGAAATGCGCTTTGAACTCCATGAATTAGATGGAAGCATAAAAGAATCATAGCGAAAACATAAAACCATGAATAAAGAGGTTTCGAAAACAGCTCTTTCACACCATCATACATTGTATTGCCCGGGCTGCCGAACCGGTAAGCAACAAAAAAATTTCCCAGGTGAATTACCAAAAATATAAAAACTATGCTTCCGCTCTGGATCATAAACCGTGAGAAAAAAGTACTATTGGCAGAGGGCTTACGCATTTGATATTGTATTCCTCTCGCACTTCTATTGCTCCACCATAACCGTACGCCGTTTATAATGTGGTACAAAAAAACGAGGAAAAGGAAAATTTCAATTATACGGATAGGCAAATCTGCTGAACTCGCCATTACTTCGGAATATTTTTCGAATAAATAACCGCCGTCGTTTACAAGCAGCAGCAGGTTTCCGAGAAGATGTTCGATTAAATAAATTGCCAGGAATAAACCGGTTAAAGCCATTATAAGCTTTTTACCAACAGATGATTCAACGAATTTTAAAAACCAACCCATTAGAGGTCTCCTTCTTTCAGAATTCTACTTAGGGTTTTGCAGTGAAAATGTTCTTTATAGAATTTATTAATAGATAATTTGGATTGTAAAATCGATATGTAAAAACTTGACTGGATTAAACTCAACATTACAGTTCCAATAAATTTAATTGCCTAATTTACCAAAATAACTTTATTAACTCAACTCTTTGCAGCGGTAACTAATTCATTTTTTTATATTTTGTTCCATTTATTTTGAAATAACAAATTAGAAATTTATCTTTGCCCGGTTCTTTGAAAGTTCTTTCGGTGTCCCGGTTAGAACGGGAATTATAGGGAATCCGGTGATTTCGATAAAATCGGAAAATTCCGGAGCTGTCGCGCAACTGTAAGCGCTGGTCATTAGTCAATGGTTAATAGTCAATGGTCATTAGGCAGTATTAACTTCTTGTAGAACTCAAACTATAAAAGTATTAATACAAATTACCAATGACCAATTTCTAATTACCAATAACCAGCAAAGCCAGGAGACCTGCCGTAGAACAAAATTTAATCAACCTTCGCGGGTGAGGTTGTTTTAACGAAAAGCCTTCGTTGAAAACTTTTCGTTCATACTTTTTATCTCCCCACGAAGTTACAGCCTTAATTTTTCACAGGAGTAACTTCAAATGCATTTACACAAAACTTTTTATACGGTTTTTGTTTTTTTAATTTTTTCTATCGCTATCTTTTGTCAAAACATCTCCGGCCAATCAAAAGATACTTTATCTTACTATAAACTTTCCGATGTTGTTGTAACTGCAACAAGAACTAATACTTCAACATTAGAGCTTGCAAACTCGATAAGTATTATAGATTCATCAGAAATAGCTGTAAAAAATGACAACAACATTTTCGATCTTTTAAAAGATGTTCCCGGAGTAAGTGTAACGCAGCAAGGTTCATTTGGCTCACTTGAAAATGTTTACATACGGGGAGGCAACACGGAACATACTTTAGTTCTGCTTGACGGAGTTGAAATGAACATGCCCAGCGACCCAAGCGGCACTTTCGATTTTTCAAATTTACCGGTGGACAATATTAAACGTATTGAAGTTCTCCGCGGGCCTCAAAGCACGCTCTACGGTTCAGATGCTTTAGCGGGTGTTATAAATATTATTACAAAAGAAGGCTACGGAAAACCAAAATTTTTTTTATCTTCAGAAGGAGGCTCATATAATACCTATAAAGGATTGCTTGGTGCAAATGGTAGTTTAAATATGCTCCACTATTCCGTAACTCTAAGCAAAATTAAAACGGATGGATTTTCATCTGCCTCGTCTGCTTTCGGCAATACGGAAAAAGACGGTTATTCCGATTATAATGTCTCATCAAATCTTGCTTTGGATGTATCCGGAAATTTTAAATTAAAATTTTTTGGACGTTTTAACAATTCGAATGCGGATTACGACCAGCACGGCGGTATGTTCGGAGATGATCCAACTTATAAATATAAATCTGAAGAACAGACTTACCGCCTGCAGCCTGAGTTATCTTTATTCGACGGTATGTGGACTCAGACTTTCGGAGCTTCATTTTTTAGAAATGTGAGAAAATACAAATACGATTCTACATTGTATAATCCTTCGTCTTCTAATAGCATATATGATGGTAGAAGGATAAAGTTCGATTGGCAGAATAATTTTAAATTAGACAATGATAACCTTTTAACCTTTGGAGTTGAAACCGAAGAAGAGCAGGCAATATCAAATTATTTTTCTTTCTCAAGTTATGGAATTTATATAAGTTCATTTCCAAAAAATTCTGCTTATTCTTCAGGCTTCTATCTTCAGGATCAATCAAAAATTTCAAATTGTCTTTTTAGTACTCTTGGGATTAGATATGATCATCATAATCAATTTGGCGGGGAAGTAACTTATAGAATTGCCCCAGCGTATATGTTTTGGGAAACAGGAACTAAAATAAAAATAACATACGGAACAGGGTTTAAGGCTCCTTCCCTATTTTATTTGTTCGATCCTACTACAGGCAACAGCAGTTTAAAACCCGAAAAAAGTACAGGCTGGGATGCCGGGATCGAACAGTATTTTTGGAAAGATAAATTTTCTTTTGGTTTAACATATTTCGCAAATACTTTTAACAATTTGTTTGGATTGGATAGCCTTTTTAAAGCAATAAATATTAACAAAGCCGAGACAAACGGAATAGAATTTTATTTTAATGTCTTTCCGGATGAGGCTTTCTCATTTAAAGGAAATTTTACTTATACACATTCAAAAGATTTAAGCGCTAATACAACAGACAGCGGATTACCATTAATCCGCAGACCTAAATTTACAGCTTCACTTAATTTTAATTGTTTTTTTACAAAAGAATTAAACGCAAATGCTGAGATAATTTATTGCGGTGAACGAGATGATAAAAATTTCAACCCATATCCCGCAGTCAGAGTTAAGCTTCCTTCATATTCTCTTGTGAATCTTGCTGCTTCTTATCAATTATTTATTCCACTTAAATTATATACGAGAATCGAAAATCTTTTTAATACAAAATATGAAGAAGTATACGGTTACGGAACGGCTGGATTTTCAATTTATGCCGGGTTAAAAGTAACGTTGTAAATCAATAATTGTGAGTTAAAGACTAAAGTAATTTTGAAATGAATATTAAATCTTTTTATCTTAAACATTAATTAAAGAATCATTATTTAAATTACCTTCATTGTATTTGAAAGGAGTAAAAATGGAATCCACGAAATCGAATTCACGGTTTTTTATTCTTCTGGGAATGGTTTTAGCAGCTTCGTTTGTAAGATTGATCCCTCATCCGCCGAACTTTGCACCGATTATGGCAGTTGCATTATTTAGCGGCGCTTATTTTGTAAATAAAAAATTCGCGTACACAATCCCGATCATCGCAATGTTTTTAACAGATATGATAATCGGTTTTCATACTATGATGATTGCAGTTTATTTCAGCTTCGTTTTGATTGTATTTTTGGGTTCCATCATGCTTAAGAAAGTAAAATTTACAAATGTATTTGCTGCAACGGTGATTGCTTCTCTTGTATTTTTCTTAATTACCAACTTCAGTGTTTGGGCGATGGGAACTATTTATCCCAAATCATTTGCCGGGTTGGCAACTTGCTATACTGCCGCAATTCCGTTTTTCAATAATTCATTAGCAGGAAATTTATTCTATGTTACTTTAATGTTTGGTGCATTTGAATTTATAAAGGTAAAGTTCCCTAAAACTGTTGGAGTCAATGCATAATCTATTGAGGGGCGGTAATACACCGCCCAACTTTAAATCTATTAAACTTTGGGAAAAACATTACTCGATTTCTTACAGCTAATCTGGGAATCCAGTTATTCTGTTAACTTATTCTTTCGCTGGAATTCTATCCCTGACTTAAATTCTCCCATATATAATTATCGGAATATCTTTTTGCTGTATCTAATTGTTCTTTTGTTTTAATAGTCCAGCTAAGCACAGGTATTCCATTTTGCCTTAGCTTCTCCGTCCATAGACCTGGCAAAAGATCGATGTTACAAGATAAAAAGTCCGGTTTCGCAAAAAGACGAAACAGCTTATTTGCAGCAATAGCGCTCTGATTTAATATAGAATTTGAAGTATCGAAAGCAGATACCAGCTGGCCGGTATCAATTAACGGGAAATTTTTTTTGATCCAATAACGGCTGTAAGGACTAAACGAATGAACGGCAATATAGCCTTTATAACTTTTTAGTGACTTCAGCAATTCATTTTCTAAAATGCCGAAAGTCGTACCGTTTTTTATATCGATTAGCAGCGAAACTTTACCGTTGACCAATTCTAATACTTCTTCAATAATGGGTATTGAGGATTCGGTATTTTTTAGCTTTATTTTTTTTAATTCACTTAAATTGATTTCAGTTATTTTGTTTTTAATTCCGGTAAGCCTTTCCAAATTATTGTCGTGAAATACTACAACTTTTTTATCGGCTGTAATATGAACATCCAATTCTATAGAATGATTTCCGGCTAATGCTTTTTCAAAAGCCGGTATTGAGTTCTCTATGATAGTTTTATTATCAAATAAGCCTCTGTGTGCAAACGGAATTTCCAATAATTGATTATTCAAATTTACCTTCGAAATTATAAAATCTTATTTAATACCGGTTTAATCTTTAGAACATTAAAGTAGAACACAATTTATTATGTTTGATAAAATTATTTATTTATCTCGTATAAAATCCAGCCTGATTGCTGGTAGCTACCGGGAAGTCTGAACAATTCTTTTAAATTATAATTAGATTTTAGGTATTTCCAATTTATCATCGGCAGCTCATTCTTCCATTGCATTTGAAATTTACTTTTATTGAATAAAACATATGAACCGGCATTCACATCCGATATTTTTGAATCGTACAGGTTAACCAACTTATTTCTAATCCCATAATATTTAAGAGCTCCGTTAAGGTAAAAAGTGTAAAGTGTTCTGGAACCGTCATAATTCATTAAAATATTTGCTGTTTCCTTTTCGAATTTATTCAGGTTGTATATTCCGATTGAATATTTATAAATGAGCATACATTGAATAATTAAAAAAATAATGAACGCTGGCTTCCGGTATTTCTTTTTTAGAAATTTATCAGTGACTCTTAAAAAACCCGGATATAATAGAAGAATAGCAAGAGGATATGCTGGAATTAGAAAACGAAAATCCTGGTAAGGAATACCCGCTAAAAAAATAAAATAAAGCAAAAGAGAAGAAACGATTATTTTGAAATAATTTTTCTTAAAATCCTCAACTCTTAAAAAAAATAAAAAAAGAATACCTGAAAAAATAAACGCAGGATAAATCAGATTTGAAAAAGGATAAATTATATTTATTTGCCCATAAGTTTCATAACCGTTTGCAGTTAAAAACCCGGCTGAGAAAAAATTTTTGACAGACCATTCTTTTAACCATTCGTGCCCTAAAAAGCTCATAGAATTTCCGCGATCAATAATCAAATGTGGAAGAACAGCTAAAACAACTATTGCGAGTCCGATAATAAGTTTTCTTAAATCAAATTTTTTTAAAAATAATACAAGCAGATAAATAGAAGGAATTAGGATAACGACAAAATTTACATACCTGGTAATAAGAGAAAGCATTATAAAAAATATTGCAAGAGTAAAATCTCTAATCGAATTGTTTTTTGAATATTTACAAAGGTGATAAAGCAATCCGATTATGCACAAAACGGAAAGTGATTCAGACATAACAAGAAAAGCCGAACGAAATAAATATGGAGAGAGGAAATAGAATAATATGACAAAATATATTCTTTTATTTGATGTGTCGTCAAAAAACAATTCTAGGAATTTATCGATATATATTACTGAAAAGACGAATGCAAATAATGAAATTAGCTGAAGTGAAATATCCGAATTATTAATAATTAAATTTAGAATAGCTCCGGCTAAAGGGTAACCTACGGGCCAAAAGAATTGTCCGGGGTTTATACCGCTATAAAAAAAATGATCGAGCCGGCCGGAATATCTTAAATATTCATATGCATCCTGGCCGTATAACCCGTTGAATCCTGCAATTATTCTTATTACAATTAAAAGAAAAATTAAAACAATTAATAACAAAATCCGGTTTTGATTGTTTCCCAATAATTTTTTAAAAGAATTTTTTAAGCGAAAAAAAATATTTTTTAAAGTCGAAGCGTGATTCATTAATTACTTCATTTTCAAATTGTATTTGCAGAATAATCTCGATAAGCCGGTTTAGATGATCTAAATATATTAAATTCCAATGTGATTTCAATATAAACGGATTCGCACATTGCCGGTTTTTTATTTACCGCCAAAGCTAATATCATTTCAATGATATTTCTCTACTAAAAATTATTTTACCTAATTTTAGGAAATGAAAAAATTAACAAATAATAATTTACAAATGAAAATGCCCCCCGTTTTAATTGATTTCGATGGAGTGCTGAAAATCGGCAATTCGGTTGCAGAAGATGCAAATGAATTTTTAAACTATTTGGATAAAAACGATATTCCTTTCTTTGTTATCAGCAATTCAACTTTAAGAACTTCGGATAATCTAAAAAAATTTTTATATGAACACGGCATCAAAGTTAAATTGAATGCAATGACAACAGTCGATGCATCGCTTAATTACATCAAAAATTATTACAAAAAAATTTCCGTTTATTGTATTGATGAAATCAAAAAGGTTTTTGAAGAATATATTGACGATAAAAAACCGGAAGCTGTTTTAATAGGCGATATCGGTAAGAACTGGAATTACGAAACATTGAATGATATTTTCAGGAAAGTTTACAGCGGTGCTGATTTAATTGCCATGCAGAAAAATAAATTCTGGAAACCGGACGGTACTAATTTATGCCTGGATGCAGGATCTTTTATTGCAGCAATAGAGCATGCCTCTTCAAAAAATTCCATTTTAATTGGTAAACCATCTGAACTTTATTTTAAATCTGCTCTGGAAATGCTCGGCTTCAAAAATGCTGAGAACTTTATAATGATCGGTGACGATCTCGAAACAGATATTGTTGGATCTCAAAAAATCGGCGGGAAAGGAATTCTCGTTTTTACAGGTAAAACAAAATATCCACTTCCAAAAGATTCTTCAATAAAACCGAATTATGAAGCAAAAAATTTAACTGAAGTAATTAGTATCCTGAATTCGATTGAGAATCGAATTTGAATTATTGAAATTATTTACCGACGAATTGTAAAGATGGCTGATCTTTTAAATTTTGTCCCCTCAAATAGGCAAAATCAATTATCTTCTTAAGCGCACGTGCGTATGAAAATCCTGCTGCATCTGCGGACCTCATAAAACCTGCGCCTTCGGTTAAATCCGGGTTCGGATTTACTTCCAGAACATAAAGTTCATTATTTTTAGATAAGCGCATATCTACCCTTGCATAATCTCTCGCTCCCATTATCTTAAATGCTTTCAATGCAATTTTCTTTGCTTTCATCTCAATTTCTTTTGGAAGCGGAGCGGGACATATCGGGATAGTTTTGTGATATGCCTCATGCTTTGGTTCCCATTTTGCCTGGTAGCTTACGATATTAAAAAGATGATCCGGCATTTCGGAGAAATCTATTTCGCTTATAGGCAAGGCTCTCGGTTTTTTATCTCCAAGCACGGCAACGTTCAACTCTCTCCCTTCGATATATTCTTCTACAAGAGCAGGCTGAATAAAATAATGAAAGACATAATCGATTCTGTCTTTCAACTGTGCCTTATTTCTAACAATTGATTCGTTATCAATCCCGACGCTTGCATCTTCAAAAGCAGGCTTTATAATAAGGGGAAAAGTTAAATCACACCGGTAGGTTTTTTGCGGTTTTCGAAAAACCATAAACCTTGGGGTTTGAATATTTGAATTTGTGAGAATTCTCTTTGCCAAAATTTTATTTTGACAGTTTGCCAACGCCAATGGCGGTGCACCCGTATATGGAATTTTCAATAACTCAAAAAGCCCCACAATATTCATTTCAAGTCTTGAATTCTCTTTATAAATTTCAATAAAATTAAAGAGGACATCGGGTTTATTTTTGTTCAAATCTTTAAGAAGAGTCTGGATATTATCCCTGATATTTAAAGTATAGGATTCGATACCCACTTTATTTAACTTTTTAACAAGAATTTCGTACTCTTCAATCGGAGTTAAATTATCGACTTCAAAGTATGGTACGAAATCCAGTTTTTCACTATTATTTACGGCTGGTTTTTTATAAAGTTCGGGATTTGGCTCATTGTAGGCAATCAGAACTTTCAATTTTTTAGATTTCATATTTTTAAAAATAAATAAAATTGAAAATGGGACAAAATTTTTTAAAGTTTAACAATGTTTTAATTCTAATTAAAATTTATAATTTTATTTGTAAAAATAATAAAACTAATCTATGAGCTTCTACCCGCAGCCTTACAAATACCAGTGTGGACCTTTTGCGTTAAAGTACGCTTTGGTAATGCTGGGTGAATTTGAAAATGAAAGAGAGATCGGCCGGAAAGCCGGCAGCACATGGTGGTATGGAACTGATGAGATCGGACTGGCAAAAGCTGCTAAAAGTTTCGGTTGTAAAATGAAATATTTCCGAAGAGAAGATCCTGAAGATGCAATTAAAATTCTCACACATCATTTGAAGCAGGGTCTTCCCTGTATTTTAAGTGTAGATAACTGGGAACATTGGTTCACCGTAATCAATGAGCAGAAAAATAAATTTATCGTTGTCGACAGCGCATTAGATAAAGTGATTGTCATTTACACGGCAAACCAGCTTTTAAAAAGGTGGAAATATACCGACGACGAAACGGGATTTTTCAGCTACGACGGTTATGCACTTACATGCAAGTTCAGGCCGAAAACCAAAGCTAACTTCTCTCTTGAAAAAGCAAGATATGTGATGAGGGACAGCAACAAACAATTAGCCCAGCAATGGGATACTTATTTTAATGATCTAATTTCAATATGCAGACCGATTAGTTCGCATTCCGTTCAAACAATTTCATTTGCCGAATTCCTGCGAAGACATGAAAAACTTTTGGTAAACCAGGTAGCCATCTGGCACGGCCAGCCAAGTTACACGGAGTTAAGAAAAATTCTAAAAAATCTAAGATTTGTTGCGGAAGTTTACAATTTGGTAATTTATAAAGATGATCAGAAAAAAGCGCTTGTAGATCTTGCTTCAATATTAATGATGTACGCATGCGGAAAGTACGGAATGGATCCAATTTATCAATAATAGAAAGAAAAAATATGGAATCGGTAATTAAAAGAAATGAAAAAATATTAGTTAGAGATAACACTGCATTATTAATAATAGATATTCAAGAAAAAATATTAGCAGTTATGCAAAATCCAAAAATGGTTGTTGACAATACGTTAAAAACCATCAAAGGATTTAAAGAACTAAACCTGCCTATTTTTTATACCGAACAGTATCCGAAAGGATTGGGCCCGACTGCTCCGGCACTGTTGAAAGAGCTTGAAGGATTAAGTGCAATTCAAAAAATGATGTTTAGCTGTTTCGGTGCAGACAATTTATTCCAACGGTTACGCGATAATAATATATCTCAAGTTGTCGTAGCCGGAATAGAGACTCATGTTTGTGTTCAACAGACGGTACTCGATTTGATTGCAAATAATTTTCAGGTTGATATTTTAGCAAATGCAACCTCTTCAAGACATGAAATCGATTATAACGCTGCACTTCAAAGAATGAGCCGTCACGGTGCCGAAGTTACAACCGTAGAATCTGCATTGTTTGAAATACTCAATGAAAGCGGTACGGACGAATTCAAGAGTATTTCCAAGATAATTAAATAAATTTTTTCATCCCACAATCCGGGAGAATAAAGATGAACGGAGTAAACGGAATTCATCACATAACGGCAATTGCAGGCAGTCCGCAAAATAATTATGATTTTTATGCAAAGATTTTAGGACTAAGGCTTGTAAAAAAAACTATCAATTTCGATGATCCGTTTACTTACCATTTATATTTCGGCGATGACACAGGTAAACCCGGTACTATTATTACATTTTTCCCATGGGGTGAAGAGGGATATAAAGGCAGGCGCGGTAACGGACAGGTATCAACAATTTCATTTTCTATTTTAAGTGAATCGGTTGATTTTTGGGTACACAGGATAGAGAATTTTCAAATAGATTTTTCGGGCCCATTTAAGAGATTTAACGAAAATATTATTTTGTTTGAAGATCCAGATGGAATCGAACTGGAACTTTGTACACATGAAGCTGAAACAAGAAACGGATGGTCAAATGGAGAAATCCCGGTTGAACATTCCATTAGAGGATTTTTCGGTGTGACTCTTTCCGAAAATGATTTTATTAAAACTCAAAATCTTCTGTTCAATCCTTTAAATTTTAAGAAGGTAGATGAATTTGAAAAAAGGATAAGATATGAATCCGGAAACGGCGGGCCAGGTACTTACGTTGACATTTTAAATCTGCCAAATGAATTTACCGGAAGAATAGGAGTCGGCGCAGTTCATCATGTTGCATGGAGAGTTAAAGATGATGAACACCAGCTTGAACTTAGAGAAAAACTTATAAAATCAGGAGCGAATGTAACTCCGGTAATAAATAGGAATTACTTTCATTCAATCTATTTTAAAGAACCCGGCAATGTTTTATTCGAGGCTGCCACCGATCCGCCGGGATTTATGATTGATGAAGATAAAAACAGTCTGGGCGCGAATTTAAAATTACCTCCTTGGTTTGAAAATAAAAGAGATGAAATTGAATCAAAGCTCCTTCCCCTAAAAACGAATTAAAATTATAAACAAGGAAAAATATTATGGAAGCTGATCCGCATAAAAATGCAGAGATTTGGCACATAGGCAGATCAATTGAAAATGCCGGAGCAGTAATGATAATGGTTCACGGAAGAGGTGCGGATGCACAGGATATACTTTCACTCTCCGATGAATTCACAAAGGATGGAATTTTTTATATTGCGCCTCAGGCATCGGGCGGCTCCTGGTACCCCAACAGTTTCCTTTCCCCTATCGATTCAAATGAACCCTATTTATCTTCAGCCTTAAACTTACTTGGAAAATTAGTGGATGAAACTATAAATAAAGGAATCAGTGCAGATAAAATTTTCTTACTCGGATTTTCACAAGGCGCATGTTTGAGCCTGGAATTCGCAGTAAGAAATCCCAAAAAATTCGGTGGAATTTTCGCTTTAAGCGGAGGACTCATCGGACCGTCTATCGATGCGCAAAAATATTCCGGCGATTTCGATGGATGCAATGTATTTTTAGGCTGCAGTGAGGTCGATCCGCATATTCCAAAAGCAAGAGTTGATGAAAGTGCAAAAATTTTCGAAAAGTTAAATGCAAGAGTTGAGAAAAGTTTTTACAAAAATATTGGACATTCAATAAATTATGATGAGATTGAATTTATCAATAAACAGCTGGAAATAATATAAAAAGGCGGCTGAAATTCCGCAGCCGCCTCAAATTTACGATGCTTTTTAATTTGATGAATTATTTTTCATTTTTTGTCCACGCCAGACGGGAATTCCGCTTTTATCTCTTAAAGTCAAAACATCATTCCCTTTTTTAACTTCCGCCGCAATTATAGCAGGTTTATCCTTATAAGTTATCTTAGAGCCGGTAACTTCAATTTGATCACCTTTTTCAATTTTAACTGACTGTTTATCCAGAAACCATTGTGGTCCTAAATGAACCGGAATTTCTCCGCCATCGGTTTTTAGTGTCAGATGAACTCCCGAATAACCCCGTTTGCCTGCAAAGTTTTCAACATTCAACACCTCACCCTTTACGGTTTGAACTGTGTTTACATCATACATTCTGTTTTGCCTATTCATCATTTTTCCGTTTCGATTTTGAGCCGGTAGGACGACGCTGAAAATTAAAACGGTCAAAGAAATATAACCAAGCATGAACGACAGTTTTTTCATTTACCTCTCCTTATAATTATAATTGATAAATAATTTTTTTTAACCCAAACAATCAATTGAAATGCCATTTGTTTTTCTATTAAATTCTCTAATTAATGAGAAATTAAAATCAAACATTCGACAAAAAGGGCTAAGGAAAGGTTTAATCTCGACAAAAATGTTGGTCTATTATTTAACCTTTATTTTCAGTTAAGCCTTTTCCTAATCAAAAAGACTCTCCAATTTTTGATAGCACGAGTGAACTTTATCTATGCTTTCTTTTAATTCATCATCTTTATTCGATTTACAAATTTCCGTTAATTCATTTACTGCGTTTAATAAATCGGCAGATAACGAATTGTATTTATTTGTTTTATCTTTAAACATTTCAGGCAGCTTTGCATCTTTAATATTTTGTGCTTTTTGCAAAAAGTCCGGTGATACTGATTTTATTTTCGCATAATCATTATTGGGTAAATAATGATGATAAATAACATAGAGAATTTTATGAAATTCATTTATTTCAGAAGTTACAGGATGAATAATCCGCACAAGATTTTCATAATTGGAATGCAGTTCCTCTGTTGTTTTAAGCAGCAATTGATCATCATTACTCAATGAATATTTAGTGTAATCTTCTACAGATGATTTAAATTTTTCAATCCCCTTTTCCCAGGCTTCTTTTTTATCCCTAAGAATTCCCGGAAGTTCAACTTTATAAATATCTTCAGCAAGATTATTTACCTTTTCAGAATAGGAACGAAGCAAATTAACATCTTTTTTAGGATATGCCTTATGCCAGATAGGATACATCACCCCGTGGAATTTTTTAAGCTGCGGAATATTTACTTCGGTTTCCCCGCTGTAATTTTCCTGAGCATAATTAAAAGCAACGGCAAATAGGACACAACTTACTATACAGTAATAAAACATTTTTGTGATCATATGATCCCCTGTTAAATTAATTTGGAAATGATTAGCAAAATTATTTATAATTTTACTAAATAAAAATTATTTGATTTAATTTATTCGATGGAATTTTTAAAGGAGACCGCAATTAAGTCGTTGAAAATATTTTATGATACCGATAAAAATTAAAACCCAGCCTAACGACAGCACATGCGGCCCAACCAGTCTTCATGCGGTTTATAATTTTTTTGGCGATAAAATAAAACTAAAAGAAGTGATCTCCCAGGTATCATATATCAATACAGGTGGAACCCTGGCAGTTTTGTTAGGCCTTCATGCTTTACAAAGGGGTTATACTGCAAAAGTATATACTTACAATCTTAGAATTTTTGATCCTTCATGGTTTAATCATTCTGCCACTGATCTCCAGACCAAGTTATATGAACAATTAAAACATAAAAAAGGGAAAAAATTTGAAGAATCTACTAAAGCTTATATTAGATTTTTAAAGTTCGGAGGCAAAATTTTACAGGCGGATTTAACTTCATCAGTACTTAAACATTATTTTAACAAAGGATTACCTGTAATTGCAGGCTTAAGTGCAACCTATCTATATAATTCCAAAAGAGAATTTCAGGAAAGAAACGACAAATCCGTTTATGACGATATTAAAGGAATACCCGTCGGACATTTTGTTGTCCTCTGTGGTTATGACAAAGAAAAGAAACATGTTGTTGTGGCTGATCCCTATTCCGAAAATCCCTTCTCCGGTGATAATTATTATACTGTAGATGTCAAGCGTCTGTTAAATTCAATCCTTTTAGGAATTGTAACTTATGATGCCAACCTATTAATTATAGAACCTAAGAAAAAAGAAATATGAAAACTATTGTTGTTGTCAATAATCCAAAAGACTGGTCTTTTGATATTGAAGGTATTGAGATTGCTGCGGCAAAAAATTATTTAACAGAAAATAAATATTCCGAAATTCCTTCAGCAAGAATTTTTAATCTTTGCAGAACTTACAAGTATCAAACAACCGGGTACTATGTTTCACTTCTTGCAGAAGCGCGCGGGCACAGGGCATTCCCGAGTATTTCAACGATCCTGGATTTTAAATCCTCAACCATCATCCGAACAATTTCAGATGATATAGACAGCTTGATTCAATCGAGCTTAAGGAAAATAACATCGAAGGAATTTGTTTTAAGCATTTATTTTGAACAGAATACGGCAAAGCAGTACGAAAAACTAAGTAAACAGCTTTATAATCTTTTCCAGGCGCCGCTGCTTCGTGCGAGCTTCATTCATAATAAGAAATGGATACTCCAAAACATTTCACCGATCCCGGTCAATGAAATCCCGGAAAGTCACAAACCATACTTAGAGGAATTCGCAAAAGCATACTTTGCTAAGAAAAGAATAAGCTCTACCAGAATATCAAGATCAGAATATGACCTTGCAATACTATATAACCCGGATGAAAAAGAGCCGCCTTCGGATAGCAGAGCTATAAAAAAGTTTATTGAAGCTGCTGAAGAATTAGACATCAGGTGTGAATTAATAACTAAAGACGATTACAGCAGCATCCCCGAATTCGATGGTTTATTTATCAGGGAAACCACTGCTGTAAATGATCATACTTACAGGTTTTCAAGGCGTGCTTTTACGGAAGGCTTAGTAGTAATTGATGATCCCTGGTCGATATTAAAATGTACGAATAAAGTTTATTTAGCCGAGCTGCTTTTTCTCTCTAAAATCCCTACACCAAAATCTCTAATTGTTCATAAAGATAATATTAATATTGTAGATAAAGAACTCGGTCTTCCCTGCGTGCTTAAGCAGCCCGACAGTTCCTTCTCACAGGGTGTTACTAAAGTTGAGTTAAAAGAACAATTAAAGCCGTCGGTAGAAAAATTGCTTGAGTCATCCGATTTAATCATTGCTCAAGAATACACGCCAACGGAATTCGATTGGAGAGTGGGTGTGCTCGATAGAAAACCTCTCTATGCCTGTAAATATTTTATGGCTAAAGGTCACTGGCAGATTTACAACTGGAACAGTAAAAGCAGGAACACCGGTGCATATGAAACTATCCCCCTTAAAAACGTACCGCACTCCATACTCTCAACAGCTATCAAAGCAGCCGGATTGATTGGCGACGGTTTTTATGGAGTCGATTTAAAAGAGATAAACGGCAAACCGTTTGTCATAGAGATCAACGACAACCCGAGCATTGACAGCGGAGTTGAAGACCATGTATTAAAAGACGAGTTATATTTGAAAATTATCCAATCAATCAAGGAAAGAATGGACAACATAAGCAAACAAAAGGAACTTCATTTATGAGTGATTTCCTGCATCTTTTTAAGGGATACGGTATTGAACTGGAATACATGATCGTATCCAAAAACAATCTTTCCGTAAACCCTATAGCCGATAAATTGATTTATGAAGCAGTCAATGAATTTACTTCCGATGTTGAATTCGGCAGCATGGCATGGTCGAATGAACTTGTACTTCATGTTATTGAATTTAAAACAAACGGGCCCGCAGTTAAACTAAACGGGCTTGAAAATTCATTTCATGAACAGGTTCTGAAAGCAAATAAGCTGCTTGAAAAATTTGACTCGATTTTGCTTCCGACAGGTTCTCATCCTTTTATGAATCCCTTTAATGAAACAAAACTTTGGCCTTATGAAAATAATTTCATATATGAATCGTACAACAAAATTTTTGACTGCAGGGGCCATGGCTGGTCGAATCTGCAAAGCATTCATTTAAATCTTCCATTTTTTAACGATTCGGAATTTGCAAAGCTGCACGCAGCGATAAGAATTCTTTTGCCGATAATTCCTGCATTATGTGCTAGTTCTCCTATTCTTGACGGAAAGCCGACAGGATTTATGGATTCACGGCTGGAAGCTTACAGGAATAACCAGAATAAAATTTCTTCTATAAGCGGGAAAGTAATTCCAGAAAGAGTTTATTCGAAGGAAGATTATGAATCGAAGATTTTAAATAAAATTTATTCCGATATCTCCCCGTTTGATCATGAAAAAATTCTGCAGCACGAATGGATAAATTCGCGCGGTGCAATTGCAAGATTTGAAAGAAACACAATTGAAATCCGTATTATCGATATGCAGGAATCACCCGCTGCCGATATTGCAGTAATTCAATTTATAGTTAGTGCCGTCAAAGCATTAATTCACCAAAGATGGATTAGTTTTGAAGAACAAAAAAAATGGGACGAAAATAAACTTTCAAAAATATTTCTTAATGCAATAAAATACGCTGATGATTGTTTTATATCCGATAAAGAATATCTTTCTGTATTCGGAATCAATACCAATAAAATGAAGGCAATTGATTTGTGGAGATCTATTTTTGATCAACTTAAAAGCGATTATCCTTTCGATGATAATTCTACAAAATGCTTGCAAGTGTTATTTCAGCAAGGCTCTCTTTCCAAGCGTATTTTAAAAGCCTTGAAAGAAGATTACTCAAGAAATAATTTGACTGAAGTTTACCGAAGGCTTTCCGAAACACTTCAAAAAAATGAAATGTTCATTCCGTAACCATGTCAAAAATAATAATTACGTGTGAACACGGCGGGAATAAAATCCCATTAGAGTTCCGGAATTTATTCAAGGAGTATCGAGATCTCTTAAATTCTCATAGAGGATTCGATGAAGGTGCATTAAAGCTTGCCGAAAAAATAGCTAACACAAATTCCGATTATTTTAAATTTTCTACCACAAGCAGACTTTTGGTTGAGCTAAACCGTTCGCCGAATAGTAAAAATCTCTTTTCAACGGTTACAAAAAATTTAAATGAAAGATTAAAAAAAGAAATTTTAAAAGAATATTATTTCCCGTTTCGCATTGAAGTGGAAAATGAAATAAAAAAATGGATTTACAACAAACAGAATGTAATTCATTTTTCAATTCACACTTTTACACCGATTCTAAATAATAAAATACGGGATACCGATATTGGACTTTTGTATGATCCTAAATCAGAAAATGAAAAGAAATTTTGCAGAGCACTAAAAACGAATCTTAATATTCTTGAACCAGGCATCCGTATCAGGTTCAATTATCCGTATTTAGGAATTTCGGACGGCCTAACAAGTTACCTTCGAAAAATTTTTCCTTCAAACAGCTACATGGGAATTGAAATAGAAGTAAATCAAAAATTTCCATTAGATGATTCCCTGGGGTGGTCGAGAATGCTTAAAATATTTCCAAAAGTTTTGCAAAAAACTTTAATTTCTCGAAATAAAGACTAAAATCCAATTTTTACACAAAAATTTTTGTACCAATTTCAGACAGATTTTCAATTTCTTACAGTAAACTTTGCTGATTGTGAAAAGTACATATTACCGAAATTTCATGTACTAAAATTTCACGAAGAATTTTTTACCTCTTCATTCTTGGCACTTCCATTGTCTTAAACAAATGGAAAAATAAAGGAATCTTCAAATTCAATGTTAAGTGAAAAATAAAAATAAATGAAGGGAAATAAAATATGAAAAACTTAATATTTGTGCTATTACTTGGGGTGCTAATAACATTTGGATGCTCAAATAATAATTCCATAACTAATCCTGTAGTTGGACAAAAAAATCAAAAATCATGGATTAAATTACCGCCAACCGCAGGTCTTAAAACAGAAACTCAGTATACTGAAGGCGCCTGGATTACTGCAAATAAAGGCGGAAACGTACAATTAAACAAGGTTGTAAATATTGAACCTTTCGGCCAATTGAACATGGTTGCAAAATTAACGGTACCACCGGATGCTTTCCATGGCGTTGATTCATTATATTTTACAGTTATTTTGGATGATGAGACTTGCACAGCCACCTTCACTCCTTCTCCTTATGTTTTTGATGAACCGCTGGAGTTCGATTTAACTTATAACGGAGTGGATTTGACAGGCGTCGATCCGGATTCAGTAGGTTTTGCGTATTTAGCTGAAGACGGTGAGATTGTAAACGCTGATTATGATCAACTTACAGTTCATGTCGATCAGGGAAAAATCAGTGTAAAAAATGCAGTACTTCATCATTTTTCAAGATACGGTTTTGTAAGGTAAAATAATTTTACAAAAACATTTTTGTTCTGTAAAAATATATGAATTTCAAAAATGCGTTTCATTTTAAGAAAGATGATAATTCATTTTTTCGAACGAATTTAATTTAAAAAGAATTATGTGATTAAAAACGAGATCTCATAAAAAACGGCATATTAGTTGACTTAAATGCTTTGAACAGAAAAGCTCGTAATAATGAACTGCAAATTAACTGTTGAATTATTCTATTTCTGATCCTTGAAGTCTTGATTCATCCTCTAAATATGCAGAAGCCAGAAACACAGAATAATAAATCAGGATCGCATGAGCTTCAAAACGTTGCAGAAAATTTTAAGGCTATAAGAATTGAACACAATATTTAATAAAAAACTTATACTTAACGATTTGCTGAAGGATTTCTTCGATAAAGCGGAAATCTTGGAACTCTCGAAAAATTTTATCTATACGATTAGTGGGAAAAAACCGCCATCGAAAAACTTAACGGGCATTTCCAAAGAGCAGATAGAAATTGAACTGAATGAAGGTAATTTCCGCATTGGAATCGATCTGTTAATTACCTTCGGAGAATCAAAATTACTTAAAAATAAATTTTTTGAATTTTTACTTTCGTTAGGACAATTTGCCATCACTGCCGGTGAATTTGCACTCGCGATCGATATAAATGAAAAAATACTCGCACAAACCAGGAACCAAAGTGAATTCAACAGCATTATTGCAAACTCTTATTTTTCATTAGCAGATCTTCAAAGCAGACAAGCACAGTGGGAACAATGTTTTAAAAATGCAAAAAAAGCCACTGCTATCTTTCAAGAAATAAAAGACAATAAAGGATTTGCCGGATGTCAAAATCTTCTTGGAACAGTTTACGGTGATCTGGGCGACCTAAAAAAAGCGAAAGAATATTTCGAAGATTGCTTAACTTTACTGGAGCAAGAAAAAGACAACGTACTCCTGGGCAAAGTTGAAATAAACCTGGGAATAATTAATAACATCCAGGGTAATTTTGATCTTGCATTGTCATATTACAGAAGAGCATTGCTGAGCTTTGAGAAAATCCCCGACATCAGGAGAGTTGCTGAAATCAGGCACAATATGGGAATGACCTTTTTGAAAAAAAACGAATTCGATGCTGCAATCTCCGAATTTGATAAAAGTATTTCGGCTTCATTGCAAGCCGGGTTCCTTCCTTCTTTGGGAATCACCTATGTCAGTAAAGCTTATGCATTCACATTGATGCACGATTTTACTTTAGCCGAAGCATTCAGCGATAAGGCTATGGAAATCTGCTATAAAACCAATGACAAGCTTTCTATCGCCGAGATATATAAAGTAAAAGGCATAATCCAAAAGCATTTGACCAATTACCAGTTGGCCGAAAACTTTTTACTCACCAGTCTTCGAATAAATAAAGAGCACAATAACAGCTTAAATGAAGCCGAAACTTTATATGAACTCGGATTATTATATAAAGAAATGGACAAAAAAACCGAAAGTAAAAATTATTTTAATGCTGCCATAAAATATTTCAAAAAAATTAACGCTTCAATCGAAATCAAGAGCCTACAAGCTTTAATCGAAGAATAGTTTATTTTCTCTTTCTCCCGCCTATTGTTAATTTAACATTTTTATTTATCCCGCAATCCTATTGATTCGAAATTCGAATTGAGTCTAATAGTTACTTCTTTATTTTAAATTTGTGATTTTTTTGTTACAATTATTTTTTATTTTCATTTCATTAAATTAAAATATTAAAAAATGAGAAAAGTTTTAGTAATCGAAGACGATAAAGCAATTTCGGACTTGCTCGATATCCACTTGCAGGACCTCGGATGCAAAATAACTAAAGCATTTGACGGTGAAACGGGCTTAAAATATGCATTAAATGAAAGTTACGATCTAATTGTGCTGGATTTAATGCTGCCGAAATTAGACGGACTTGAAATTTGCAAAGAGGTAAGAAAACAGGAAAGATATACACCTATTCTTATGCTTACCGCAAAGTCCGAAGAAGTCGATAAAGTGCTCGGCCTGGAATTCGGCGCAGACGATTATTTAACAAAGCCGTTCGGAATAAGAGAATTTATTGCCAGGGTAAAAGCTATCTTCAGAAGAATCGAAGCAATTCAAAAAGAATCGGAAGGAGATCGTGAAATTATTATCGGCGATCTGGTAATTGAAACCGCCAAACGAAAGGTTTTATTGAAAGGTGAACGGATTGAATTGACCCCGAAAGAATTCGACCTGCTTTTTTTAATGGCTTCTCATCCCGGGAAAACTTATACAAGAGAGCAGTTGTTAAATCTCCTCTGGGGATATCAATATAATGGATATGAGCATACAGTAAATTCGCATATCAACAGGTTAAGGACAAAAATCGAACCCGATATTTCAAAGCCCAAATATATTCTTACATCCTGGGGTATCGGTTATAGGTTCAGTGATTTAGATAATTTTTCTGAATAATGAAAAAGACTTAGATGCAGCGTAAAAAATTTTTTCACAGCTTATTCTGGAAGATCGGCGGAACATTTCTTTTAATATTGATCATCCTTTCTGCTGTTTATATTTATATTTCTGTCAATACCGCCGAGATGTATTTCCAGGAAGCAAACCAAAAACTCAACACAGCAATTGCGCCTCTTATCGCAAGTGAAAACCAGTGTTTTATAAACGGCGAAGCCAACGAAAAAGTTTTGCAAACTGTTTTTCACAATGTGATGATTATAAATCCAAACATTGAAGTTTATCTTTTAAATACAAAAGGAAAAATTTTAACTTACTTCGCTCCCAACAAAAAAATACAATTGGATTATGTGCCTCTTAAACCTATTATAAAATTTATCGACAGTAAAAACAAACCTTTTATACTCGGTGTCGATCCCAAAAATACAAACGAGCATAAAGCATTCTCGGCCGCCAGAGTTTTTGAGAACGGAAAGCTGATGGGTTATGTATATGTAATTCTCGAAAGCGAGGAATACGATAATGTCAACCAGTTGATTTTCGGAAGCTACATTCTAAAGCTCGGTCTTCGCTCGATGACTATAACGCTTTTTGCGGCTATCCTGATTAGCCTGATTTCCCTTGGTTTTATCACAAGAAACATTAGAAGAATCGGCTTGGTGATAAGGGAATTTAAAAACGGGAAAATAAATTCGCGCATCAAACTTAAAGGTAAAAGTGAATTAAGCGAATTTGCTGATTCTTTTAACGAGATGGCTGATACTATAGTTCAAAATATGGAAGATTTAAAAACGATGGACAACCTGCGGCGTGAATTGGTTGCAAATGTTTCCCATGATTTAAGAACTCCGCTTGCTTCCATTCAGGGTTATATAGAGACGATTATGATTAAATCGGATAAGCTCTCCGAAAATGAGAAGAAACATTATATGCAGATAATCTTGAAAAGCACCGAAAGGCTTAAGAAGTTAGTAGAGGAATTATTTGAACTATCAAAACTTGAAGCAAGAGAAACGAGACCAAAACCTGAGGCGTTTTCTATTGGTGAGCTTGTTCAGGATATCCAGCAGAAAAATTTGATCATTTCCGAAGCAAAAAAAATAAACATAAAGATCGATTTTTCATACGACCTTCCTCTTGTCTATGCCGATATAGCAATGATGGAAAAAGTTTTACAAAATCTAATCGATAATGCAATAAAATTTACTCCCAGTGGCGGCGAAATTGTACTTTCTTTGAAGGAAGTGAAAAACTTTATTTTAATAAAAGTTAAAGACAACGGGCACGGTATTGCTAAAAGTGATATTAAAAATATTTTCGATAGATATCATAAAGTATCAAGAACAGATAGTATAGAAAATGAAGGTCTTGGATTGGGCCTGGCAATTGTTAAAAAGATTCTTGAGGTTCAGGATATTAAAATAGAAGTAGAAAGCAGCCCGGAAAGCGGGACAACATTTTCATTCGGAATTCCAATTTATGAGACCGTAAAAAATGTTAATCTGATTACACATTAAATAATAATTATCTAATTCGTATTTATTATCTCTAATCTAAATCTTCTTTTGAAATTATTTTTTTACTGAATAATTCGTTCAGTACTTTTTCTGTCATATCGCTTTTGAATATAAATTCATATCTCAAATCCATCACATAAGCTTTTAACTTCATTTTTAAAAATGACTTCATCATTTTAATTTCATTTGAAAACAAGACAACTATGGGCTTATTTAAATAAATATAGGGTGACACTTGCGCTGCCTCTATTGCGATTTGTCTGACAACATTTGTATCAATATTTACCGGTAAATAAATTTCCGCAACTACCTGACAGTTAGGCTCACCGTAATTAGTATTAGAAACGGACTTGCTCATTACTTCCCCGTTCGGAATTGTAATCGTTGAATCATCCGGGGTTACAATTTTTGTAGAACGAAGGCCAATCTTTATTACCTCTCCATAATAATCATCCAGAAGAATTTTGTCTCCTACCTGGTAAGGGCGATCGAATAAAATTAATATTCCCCCGAGAATATTTTTTAGCAGATCCTGGGCACCAAATCCGATTGCAATTCCTACGGAAGCTGTCACCGCAATCAAAGTCGCTACCGGAGGTTTAAAAATTCCTGCAATTAAAAAATAAATAATAATGATCCAGCCGAAAATCCTAACAATGGGCACCAAACCCTTAATCGTCAATCTGTACCGGGAACTTTTTTCCGCAAAATAGTCGAGTGGCCTGGAAATAATTTTTATAAGGAAAAATCCAATTAAAATAAGCACTAAAGACCAAAATATTTTAGAGAAGGAAATAACCTCTAAAATCGAGTTGGGATTTAGGGATTTACTGATAGATGTGGAATCGGAATTTATATTTTTATCTGTAGTATTTATTCCTTCGGTTATAGTCGTTTTGGTGCTGTCGATAATACTCTGGGTTTGTTTACCGGATTGCTTAAGCTCGGAACTTTTATTTTGCGAACAGGAAATATTTAAGCATGATCCAACAAATAAAAATATTACTAATAATATTTTAAGAATTGATTTCATATTTTTTAATGGATGAAATTTTTTGATTTTAGAACATCAACAATTTGTCTGTATAAAAACGGGTTAATATTAAATTTATCATCATTACGGATAACCAGGCCGTCATCCATCATAGTCAATAAAGTGAGTTTGCTCATTGATTCAGTCTGGCTGAAAATTCGAGTATGATCTTTAATAGATAAACCATCGTGAATAAGAAGAAAATGAAGCGTTAAAATTTTGGGTAAGGTGAGAATACTCAAGAAAGAATAATCTATATCTTCGAGCATTCCAATTGTAATTGTATCGCCTGAAACTTCCTTTGTTGCACGAAGCCAGTAAAGCAGAGACAGGCTTAAATTACTCTTCGAAAATTTATACAAGTTATGAAAAAACTCTTTTTTAAGAAATTCCTGCTTTTCATTTAAATTCAATTTCCGAAAAGATTTTTTATTTCTCAAAGTATTATTTGGTTCAAAATAAATATTATACCCGCTAACTTTATGCCTTTTAAAAATAACGTCTCTAATTTGATCTTCGGTTAAATCTTCGAGGCGAATTAAATAACCAAACTGATCTGATATATTCAAAGTTTTATTGAGATATTCCCAAGTATATAAAGATGACGACATTACCCAGAAAGTGCTTTTATTAGTTTTCGAAATTACTTCAAAAATCATTTTTAAAATATTGAAGCCGCCAACCGACCTTAAGTAAAAGTGCTGAATGTTTTCAATTATAATTATTTTTTTATCATGCGAATCATTTAAAAACGAAACAATATCGTTCAAAGAATTGATATTCTTATCTCCAAAAAGATTTCCAATGAATTTGAAAAATAACCTTTCTTCATATAAATTATCGGTAAGTACAACCCTAAGAGTTTTATAATTAGGCTTGAAGCTCTTTAAGAAAAAATTAATAAAGGTTGTAGAACCGCTGCCTTTTTCACCGACAATCGCACAGCAAGCAAACCTTTCTTTTTGCCAATTAGAAAATGCAGTATTTAGTTTTTTTTCACTTTCCTCCCTGGGCACAAAAAATCGTTCATCTGCCAACGGTTCTATACGGAATAATCTTTTATAAACAAAGGGAAGTAATTCTATTGCAGTCTGAGTTTCTGCTAAAAAATCCGAAATTTCTGTTGAGATAGATTTTGGCTTTTCAGCAAATCCTAAAAAACCGGATAGATTGATAAAAACATCTTTTGATTTATCCAGAACTTTTTTAACGAACACTAAAAATGACGGCAGAATTATTTTAATTTTTTCAATTAACTGTTTTTTAAAAGCTTTTGCTTTTTGCTTTGCTTTAGCTTTTGCGATCCTTAATTTAATTTCTAAAATTTTTTCTGTCTTTGTCAACTCCGTAATATCTCTATCAAAATTGTCAACTGACCTTTTCAAAACATCCGAAATAGTTAGATTCAAATTTTCGACTTTTTCTTTAGTAACCTCGGCATTGCTGCTTGTCCTATCCACGCCCTCAATAGCTATAAATTTAACATCATCAATCTCATTGGTTTCATTTTCAAAAGCTGCTTGGGCAGATTCGAGATTAAAATTAAAAATCTCTATCAACGAATTAAGATCGTTTTGAATTGATTGTAATTCATTAGAGATCTGATTTTTTACTTTTTTCGTAGAATCGATAAATTCAGGAAGCCCTTTAAAATGAATAATTTCTTTCGGGGATAAATAATCAATCTCAGAGTTTTTTATTTCATCGTCGTACAAATCTGTTTTAACGAATGCTCTTTTATCTGATATTTCTTCAACTGAGTTTTTTGATATGTTTTCAAGTTCGTCGACTAATAAAGAAATATTTTGATCCAATAATAATTCGTTAATTCTTGGAACAGAATAAGCCTTAATTTGATCAAGAACGGATATTCCACCCTCTAACAAAACCACTTTAAATTCTTTTTGATCGGAGCCTGTTCTTTTAAGATCGATTCGAAATCGTTGAAATTTATTTAATAATGAATTAAACTCCGGAATAATTTTCTCATCAATACTTCTTTTAATTTTAGTCTGAATTTTAAAATAGCTTTCAAGTACAATGTTTCTAAGTAAATACAATTCTAAGTTTAATTTCCAATCTTCGTACAAGGCAAAAAATGTATTGGCCCATCCGTTATTTAAAATAGAATATTTATGATTGACTTCAATATGTTTTTTTTCGATTCTATTGTTTGAAATTTTTGAAGCCGACAATTCAATTGTCCCTGCTTTTTCATAGGCATTGTTTAATTTTGTAAACGACTTTTCAATAATTTCATCAAACTCTTTCTGCAGTTCCTTACTTATATTTTCCAGATATTCTTTAAGTTCATTTTTATCTGTCGAATAATCGTAACCTGAAATTTCAAATTCCGTATTTTCTATTTCATATCTTTTAAGAGAGTTTATGAAAAATTTCTCCGCTTGTTCGGTTGTTTTCCACAATTTGAGAATAACTTTTGAATTTGATTGGTTTGCTTTCTTCAGAAGTGTAAAATATAATAGCGTAAGATCATCCTTTAAATAAAAAGCAACAAGATTTCTGAGTGGAATTTTTTGTTCCCATTGTTTTGCAGGTCTTAGTTTTTTCTTAAAAATCTTTCTGAAAAAATTGCCAAGAAATATAGGTAATTGAGATAATTGGAAAAAGATTCTTTTAATGAATTTTCCTGTCTTTATAAATAGTAAATCATCTTTATTTTTACTGAATCTTTCAGGTGATTGAAATTCAATTTTATTGACGGGAATATTAGATAATTGCTGGTTTATTTTATCCGAATAATCTTTGTGGTCAGCATCGAAACTTTTTAATTCATGTTTATTTCCATAATCATTTAATAATATTATTAGTTTCTCTTTTAATTCATAAAAATTGTGGACAAAATCTTGAATATTTTCCTGCGAAAGAGTTTCATTCAAATTTTCCAGATGATTATTTAATGTTCTATAATATTTCCCCACAAATATTTGACACTCATCTATTTTCTTTAAAATAGTTGGAAGCAAATATTCACGAGTTAATGATTTTATATCATTTATTTTATTATAGAATTCATCTATCATGTATTTGTACTTTTTTTAGTACCTCATGGTTTACAGAAAACAATAGAAAACGAACAATAAGATAATTGAAAAAAAATTAAGTTATTTTCAAACGTTAATTGGAAAGAAAATCATCATTTTATTACAAAACAAACAATGACATATTTTGCAAATTTCGGCAGGCTTAAGTTTAGATAACGTGAAAACCGAAATATTTAAAGAATATACAGTAATAGAAAAATCTTAGCTAAATAAAAATTTTTTAGTCCCTAACCATAAAATATCTATTGTAGAATTTTAGTTGTTAAAATCAACTTTTCGTATCCTTCCAAACAATATCATACAAATCAGTGCGGCGGTCCAGCCAATTTAAAGTGCTGCCGCCGTTTTTATGTCTCTTTAGCAATTCCAGATCGACATCATGAATAATTACGGTTTCGATGTTGGGAGTGCATTCTGCGGCAATTGCATCCCGTGAAAACTGAAAATCAGATGGCGTATAAATTCCGGACTGTGCATACTGAATATCCATATTTTCAACAAAAGGCAGATTCCCGACATTTCCGGCAATCGCACAATACAAACCGTTCTCAATGCAACGCGCTTGAGCGCATTGGCGAACCCTTAAGTAACCGTATCTCTCATCGGTACAAAACGGAACGAAAATGATTTCGGCTCCTTTTTTAACTGCAAAACGTGATAATTCCGGAAATTCAATATCATAACAAATTTGAATATTAATTTTTCCTCTATCAGTATCAAATACTTCAATTTTGTTCCCCGGCTTCACACCCCACCATCTTGTTTCATTTGGCGTTATGTGAATTTTATATTGTTTACCTATGCTGCCGTCCCTTCTAAAAAGATATGCAATGTTATATAGACTATCATCTTCAAGGCTGAAGTGCGAGCCGCCGATAATATTTATGTTATGCTTAATTGAAAGTTTGTTGAATAACTTCAAATATTTGGGAGTGAATTCAGCCAACTCACGGACAGCTTTGCCCGGGCGTTCGGTCGGCATAAATGATAGTAACTGAAGAGTAAATATTTCAGGGAATAAAACAAAATCAGCTCTATAGCCCGCGGCAACATCTACAAAGTATTCAACATGCTTTGCAAATTCGCCAAAACCTTTAATAGTTCTCATCTGATATTGAACGACGCAAATTCGGACTTTTTTCGAAGTTACATACTTCTTCCCTTTCGAAGGGATAAAATCGAGGTTTGTCCATTCAAGAAATGTCGCATTACCTGCTGATTCTTTATCGCTTTCAAGATAGGAAGAAATTATTCGTTTGAGCACAAAACCGTTGGAAAGTTGAGTAGTAAGTACAGGATCAAATAAATTTTTATTTGTAACTCTTTCGACGTATTCCCTGGCAGACATTTTATTTTTGTACTTGTGATAACCCGGGATTCTGCCTCCTATTACTATACCTTTCAAATTATATTTTCTGGCTAATTCTTTTCTGGCATTATACAATCTTCTGGCAAGTCTCATTCCCCGGTAATCGGGATGCACCATTATTTCAATTCCGCAAAGCATATCTCCTTCCGGATCATGATTCTTAATGAACCCACGGTCACTGATGTTCTGCCAGTTATTGTTGTCTTCATAAAGATCGAAATCCAATATTAAGCTGTTTGAAGAACCGATAAGCTCACCATCTACATCAATACAAATTTGTCCTTCCGGGAAAATTTCCAATTGGCTTTGAATCTGCTCTATAGACCAGGTTTTCATAGCCGGAAAACATATTTCTTCAAGCTTAATTAAGTTTTCAAAATCTTCAATTCTCAATTGTCTAACAATAACTTTTTTTTCAAATTTCTTTAAATCAATGTTATTCATTCATCACCTGTATTAAATTGGAAGAAGCGAATTATTATTTACAAGAAATATTAAAAGAAGATAAAATACTTCCTTATTATATAAAGATAAAAATTAACCGGAACAATCGTAGTATTTATAATTAATGTTAATATATCTTTAAATAAAAAACCGGATAAAATCAATCAGATATTATTATTAAGTGGTATTCGTCTCATTTAAAATAAAAAAAGCCGGCATTAATACCGGCTTTTTAGCTTCACTTATTTATAAATGCTATCCTTCACGGTTGCTTAAATGCAAATATCATTTAAGCAGCATCATCTTCTTTACCGAGACTTTGCTGTTTTGCTGCAGTCTATAATAATAAACGCCGCTTGCAAGTTTCGATGCATTAAAGCTTACCATGTGTTTACCTGCGGTTACAACTCCGTCAACCAGTTTAGTTACTTCCTGACCTAAAGTATTAAAGATTGTCAGGCTTACATATCCGTCTTTGGCTATCGTATAATTTATTTCCGTTGTCGGGTTAAACGGATTCGGATAATTCTGATCCAATCCGAATGCCAGCGGTACATTAACAGTTACATTCACTTCTTTTGAATAATCGTATGTTCCGTTTAGATCAACCTGTTTTAATCTGTATATGTATTTCCCTGCCGTTAACTTGGAATCGACATAAGAATATGTATGCGGCTGCGCAGATGTTCCTGCGCCATTGATGAATCCGATCTTTGCATAGTTTCCGTTTTCACTCTTCCTCTGGATTTCGAATCCTTTATTATTGGTTTCAGTTGCAGTTGCCCAGTTAATTGCTACTGATCCGTTGTTTACAGAAGCATTGAAAGATGTGAACTCTACAGGTGTAACAGTAAAGGCAAATGAAGCAATTCTGGTTTTCCAATTAAAACTACCTTGATAGGGCTGATATTGGTTTGAGTACCAAAAAGTTTGTCCATCAGGATCCACACTCATTGTGGTGTAATCGCCCCATCTTGTAAGTCCGGTTTGTGCACCTGAGCTGGAGTATATTGTATCTTCGGCTACAGTCATTTCACCAAGAGGATCCCCATCCAGCCTTCCGGTATATCTAATTTCAGGATAGATTGTCGAACCGGAAACCGAATACCCGAGAGCAATATCTCCATTAGCATTCATTGCAATACTTCCCATCCATCTGGATAAACCATCTGCAGGAGCGTAAGTTCCTTCCTGATATATACTCCAATCAGCACTCGATTTTCTCAATTCCCACCATCTAATGCCTGAACGTCCAGACCCTACATTAACAGATTGGCAAACGACCATTGATTGATGAGTACCGAAATTTCTGTATTGTAATCGCTGCATTGGCCTGTCTGACAGATCATCCAATAATGTTCCCGTACCGAGTTGTGGGATTCCATTCACCATGTTAAATGCCGGAGTCGTAAGAAGTAATGGCCCGGTAAATGTAGAATTTGCCGGAGTATTCCAATCTACGTGAAATTCATATATATCCAGGTTCGTATTACCGGAACCAAATGGAGAGTAGGTACCTAAGAAATAATTTGGTGCTCCTGCCGGAGATGCAACACCATCACAATCAGAAGGAAGCAACGACCAAGTTGATGACGAATTTAAGAAAGATACGATGTTCGCCGAATTGCCGACTAACATTGAATCCCGTTCCATTGCAGCAACCAGGGTTCCAACGAAATTCCCCGATCCTGATGCAAACCTGTTTGCAGACATATAATATCCGTCAGACCAAACACCAAGTTTTGGATAGTCAGGCATATCTGCAAATTCATAACCGTAACGATACCATGAACCTGTAGGATCGGATGTTTGCGATACTGCAACTAACATATAAAACGGACCATAAGGATAGTTAGGTAAAGAGAACTCGCTTGCCAGCCAACGATCAGCTTGATCATCGTAACGTACTATTGGATCTCCGTCATTCAAGCTGGAAGCCCAGGGGCCGGGGAACCCTGACCAAATTGTACTAAGATTATACGGTCCTAAAAGAGAATTTCCATTTTTATCCCAAATTTGAAAACGGCTGTTTACCATCATCATATAGTCATTCGTACCTACGTCACCGCTTACATCAGGCGGAGCATAACCTTGAGCACTGACTCCGTCAAAGTTCTCTATGATTGTTCCGTTGGCATTCGCACCATCATTAAGCTGAATAGATTGCCCTTGTACAAAATGGGTTTCACCGCGAGGTAATGCTTGTCTAAGTGGAATAATACCATTAGTCCAAGGTGTTGGGGAAAGCGGCGCTTCCTGCATATCCTTAAGCGGTATTGAGGTATCGTGGTAAACTGGGCGGATAATTTCGGGCTGATTATTTACCTGCGCTTTTCCTAATGTAGAAAGTGCTACAGTTAAAATACTAAGTAAACATAAACGAGTGAAAAACGTACAACATTCCTTTCTCATTTTTTCTCCTAAATTAAGTTTGTAAATATGTTGTTTAAATAATTTAGTATATAAAATTTGTCGTTTTAATTTTAGAAAGTAAAAAGGTTAATTGATGCAGTAAATAAATACAGACAGATATACAAGCTGTAACCAATTTTTCATTCTAACTCCTTATAAGATTAGGGAAATAAGTAAGTTAATTATGGTTAATAATTTTGAATAATCTTGTTTATCCGAATAAGAAAAGAAGGCAAAAATTTCAATTAGTGAGTCAATAATTAAATATCATTTCGAAGCTGATTTTCGCTTATTTCCGGTTATTCTCAAGACCTATCAAGAAATACGATTTAATTTACTAAATAATTTTTAGAGACAAAAATTAATAATCAATTTTTCATCTAAATTTTAAAAATAAAAAGCCGGCATTAAAACCGGCTTTTTTTTATTACTCACAATTTGCAAAATGAGATACAGTCGTAATGCTGCAAATTTACTTAAGCAGCATCATCTTTTTTACTGAGACCTTACTATTTTGCTGAAGCCTGTAAAAGTAAACTCCGCTTGCAAGTTTTGATGCATTAAAGTTTACAATGTGTTTACCTGCAGTTTCAACTCCATCAACCAGTTTAGATACTTCCTGGCCTAATGAATTAAAGATTGTCAGGCTTACATATCCGTCTTTTGCAATAGAATAATTTATTTGCGTTGTCGGATTAAACGGATTCGGAAAATTTTGTTCCAGGCCAAAAGCCAGTGGAACATTTACTTTTACATTTACTTCTTGAGAAAAAGATTCTTTACCATCTAAATCAACTTGTCTCAATCTGTAAGTATATTCACCGGTCGAAAGTTTGGAATCTACATAAGAATAAGTATGCGGTTGTGAGGAAGTACCTGCACCGTTTATGAAACCGATTTTCGTAAAGCTTCCGTCTTCACTCTTCCTCTGGATTTCGAATCCTTTATTATTTGTTTCAGTTGCTGTTGCCCAGTTGAGAGAAACACTTCCATCGTTTGAAGTTGCATTAAATGATGTAAGTTCAACAGGCGTTATATAATGATATTGAACTAATAAGTAAGGTGGATTTGACTGAGACCAACCGTCGAAATTAATGTACCATTGCGATGAAAAGTCCCAATCAATAAATCCCATAGCAAACCATCCTTTAGATTGTGAAACAGCGGTTTGGAGATCCGTCATTCCGCTATTATCTAAAGAAGAATTATACCAACCAGACGAAAGATTATCTTGAGAATAAATATATGCAACGTCTGCTCCGTAGTTTGCTTGTATCTGGCTATTGATTGAAGCCGCATCTGCAGTTACCGGGTTAACATCTCCCATCGGGGTAGCACTCCAATAAGGATAGGAAATATCATTTATATAACCGTAAAATGTAATTGCATCGACTGTTGCAATGCTCGGGATAGAACTGATATCAAAAGCTGCCCATCCTACATTAGGATCAACTGTATTTATTTCACCATCGGTTTTAGTTGTTCCTTCAGTATTTCCTGTCCAGAATTGAGCACTTTGCGGGCGAAGAGTGTCGGTAACCATTACATAATTAGGATCCTGAACGGTTCGAAATGTCCAGGTTGGCCCGGAAACATTACATGTGTCACCAATTTCTTTTACTTTCCAATAGTAATTAGTGTAATAAGTTAACGTATTAGGAATGTCATAAGAATTTGATAAAGATCCGGATTGGACTAATTGCAGGTTTGCCGGGCTTGTTCCGAAGTAAACTTCATTGCTGACTGCACCGTTTCCATTATCCCAGGTTATCTGAGAAAGATTTATTGATACATCTACGGAACCGCTCGCTGGATTAGGATTAGTTGGCGGATCAACGGATGTACAAGGAGGTTCAAAAGTAACGGCAGTTGTCCAGGCCTGATACATACCAGTATAATTATCGCACCATAGAGGATAATATGTTCCATTCGAACCCTCACATATACCGATATAATCTCCCTGGTATCCGCCAGCTAAACCGGAAATTGGCATCGGTTTAAACCTATGATCGCTTACTAAAATATCTGTCCAGGTATCTCCGCCGTCGGTCGAATGAGATACATATACTTCGGCAGAATCACCAGTACAATTTCTTGTATCGTAATATACTATATTTACGCTGCCGTCATCACCTACACATAAAGCAGGCATATACTGGTATTTACCGTTATTTAATGGGTCCTGGTTTACTCTTATTCCCGGAGACCAGGTTGTACCGCCGTCTGTCGAACGATGCATAATAATATCGGGATCGCTGCCGGCAGGTGCTAAATTCTTTTCAGCTTCTGTAACATATATCCAGCCGTTTCGCTGCCCGCCGGTTCTATCGACTCCCATCCATGGAAATCCGTTAACTCTAATTTGACTTGCAAATAAATTTCCTCTAATTCCGTTAACATCATAAACATTATTGTTGTATGTCCATGTTACACCGCCATCGGTTGATTTTGCAAAGCCCATATAATCTTCCGTATATGAACCGCTTGTTATGGGATTTGCCCAGACAAGATAAAAATCGCCGTTGGCTCCTATTGCTCCATTAACACCCTGGCAATAATGATTTGGATCGGGTGTATTAATATCTGTTGCGGTACTCCAGGTAGAACCGTTATCGGATGACCATGAAACTATAATCGGAGGATTGCTTTGCTGAAAATCCGACCATGAAACGAGAACTCTTCCCAAATACGGGCTTGAGGCAACTTCATTAACAACTGTATGGTTTTTATCTACGCCTGAGTAACCGGCATTTATTAAAATATGACCAGCCGACCAGGTTTGACCAAAGTCAGTAGAAACTGTTGCCTTTACATACTGGTAACCAGAACCGGCTAAATAAGATTCGTACAAAGTTCCATCCGGGCCAATTGCCGGAGCAGGATCGCCACCGTGATCGGTAATAGGTGCCGCGGCTAAAGTATCACTTCCAAACCAGGTCTGGCCGCCATCGGCTGATAAATAAACACCTTCACTGAATTGAAGACCGGAGGTCATATAAGCATTGGAAGAACCAAAGATCCAATCACGGTTTACAGAAGAAGCAACAATCGGTACCTCACTTTGCCAAACATTTGCACTCGGGTGAACTCTGAAATTAGGATTAACAGTTACTATCCCTGCACGTGAATCATATATATGAGGTTTTGTGTTTGGGTTGCCTTTAAAAGTAGTTGTCACTTGCTGAGCCGGTAAATCGAAAACATTAGCATGAGATGCTCTCGGATCAACACTCCACCTTCTTCCGTCCTGGTCTTGACCATAGACGTTTAATGTTATGCCGCATAAAAATACAAATAGAAACAAAAACAGAATATGTTTTTTCATTCTCACTCCTTTAAAATTGGAAAAATAAATAAGTTAATTATGATTTTATATATAGAACTGTTTTAAATTCCTAGACTAAGAATCGAAGTAAAAAATTTTTTATTAGTGAGCCAATAATTATTTTCATATGAATCCCGCTGTTTTCAGTACTATTCAATAAACATGAACAAATATACAAAATAAAATTTAAAATAATTATCGCTAATAAAAATAAAAAAGCCGGCAATAAAGCCGGCTTTTTTATTTATTATATTAGTTATTTTAATCTTTAAGTCAACCTTCGGGCTAGCCCACAAGGTTTCCTGCAATTTTTCACGAAGATGACTTGAAGGTTACTAGTATTATTTCAGCAGCATCATCTTCTTTACTAAATTATTGCCGTTTGATACTAACCTGTAATAATATACTCCGCTTGCAAGTCTTGAAGCATCAAAGCTTACACGATGCTGTCCGGCTGTAACTACTCCATTTACCAATTTCTCAACTTCCTGGCCTAATGAGTTATAAACAGTCAGGCTTACTAATCCATCTTTAGCAATTGTATAATTGATTTCAGTCGTTGGATTAAATGGATTCGGATAATTTTGATCAAGACCGAATTTAAGTGGAACGTTTACATTTACATTCACTTCTTTCGAATATGCAAATGATCCGTCCAAATCGACTTGTTTCAACCTGTAAGTATATTTTCCTGTTGTAAGCTTGGAATCAACATACGAATAAGTATGAGGCTGTGAAGAAGTTCCTGCGCCGTTGACAAAACCAATTTTTGCAAAGTCTCCTTTTTCAGATTTTCTTTGTATTTCGAATCCTTTGTTATTGGTTTCAGTTGCTGTAGCCCAGTTTAGAGAAACATTGCTTTCATTAGTTGCTGCATTAAATGAAGTAAATTCAACCGGTAAAGAATATTGTCCGATAACCGTTACATTATCGACAGCCCACCACCAATCCCATGTCGGTTGAATAGTTCTAAACCTAACCTGGAATGAATGACCGGCAACTAAAGCTGAAATATCGTAAGATTCGTGCTGATCGCTGGCGTCAAGGCCGAGCCAGCTGACTACTAAAGTCCAGTTGGTTCCTCCGTCAGTGCTTACTTCAACATAAGCATTATCACCTGTTTGATAAGTAAGCCAATCTTGATCCCACTCCAAAACAACTTGAGTGTAAATTGATGCATTGATCGGGGTTGTAAGAGTAGCAGTAGAAAGTAAACTTGAACCGCTACCGCAAAAATCGGCATCTGCGGCAAGTACTGTTCCTGATGCTGCGGTGGAACCTAAATTATATTCATCAGCCGTATGGTTACAATCCCAAACGCATGTTCCGCCGTCATTTGTAATTGTCCAGTTGCCGCACCCGCTGGTAAATGGATCATTGAATAAAGTATCGATAACCAAATTAGGATCCTGCATAACAGTAAAGCTCCAGACAGGACCTGAAACATTACAAGTATCGCCGATCTGCTTAATTCTCCAGTAATAATTTGTGTTATACTGTAAAGTACCTGAAGGTATATTATATGAATTTGAGAGTGAGCCTGCTTGAACCATCGTCAAGTTAGCCGGTGAAGTTCCAAAGAAGACTTCATTGCTGTCGACTCCAGTACCATTATCCCAGGTTAGCTGTGCTAAATCTTTAGAAACGCCTGTTGCGCCGTCTGCTGGGTTAGGATTTGTTGGAGGGTCGACTGAAAGACAAGGAGGTTCAAATGTTACGGCTGCAGTCCATGCCTGGTATATTCCGGTTGAGTTATCACACCAAAGCGGATAGTATACACCGTTTGATGAAGGCGCTATTCCAATATAATCACCCTGGTAACCGCCTGCCAGTCCAGGTATTGGAGCAGGTGTAAAAGTATGATCACTTACCAGCACGTCGGTCCAAGAATCTCCACCATCAGTTGAATGAGACATATAGACTTCTGCCTGGTTTGCAGCAGTGTTTCTGCTGTCATAATACACAACATTTATACTTCCATCATCGCCTACACAAACTGCGGGCATATATTGATCTGCACCGTCATTAAGCGCATCTTGATTTACTCTAATTCCTGCCGACCAGGTTGTTCCGCCGTCGGTTGATCTATGGAAAATAATATCAGGATCACTTCCCGCCGGTGCAAGATTTTTTTCTCCTTCTACTACGTAAATCCAGCCATTTCTTGATCCGCCGCTTCTATCAACTGCCATCCATGGAAAACCGTTTACCCTGATACCGTTTTTATCGGATAAGTTTCCTCTTATACCATTTACGTCATAGACATCATTATTTACTGTCCATGTAACTCCGCCGTCAGTTGATTTTGCAAAGCCCATATAATCTTCTGTGTAAGGGGAAGATGAAATGGGATTTGCCCATACTATATAAAATTCTCCGTTAGGTCCTACCTGAGGATTAACTCCCTGGCAGTAATGGCCTGAGTTTGGCGTATTGATATCAGTAGCAGTGCTCCAGGTAGAGCCATCATTTGAAGACCAGGAAACCATAACCGGAGGATTGGATTGATTGAAATCTGACCAAGCCACAAGCACTCTTCCGTAATAAGGGCTGCTCGAAATTTCATTTACGGTTGTAAGGTTCTTATCCATACTTCCGCTTACTAAATTATGAGTAGCTCCCCAGGTAGTTCCGAAATCTGTTGAAACGCCGCAATGAACTCCGTTTCCGTATAAATCAAGGTACGACATGTAAATTGTACCGTCTGGGCCGATAGCGGGACCCGGATCGCCGCCATGACTTGTTAGAGGAGTAGCACCGCATGTATCACTTCCAAACCACGTCTGTCCGCCGTTGGTTGAAAGATAGATTCCTTCGCTGATTAGTATACTATTATTTGTAAACGCATTTGATGAACCGAACAACCAATCCCTGTTCACCGATGAAGATACAATCGGCACTTCACTCTGATGTATATTGCTAGGATGAACACGAAAGTTAGGATTAACTGTTACTACACCTGCAGGTGTATGGTAAATATGAGGCTTTGTATTGGGCCTAATTTTTTTTATTGTTACAGGGGGTATTGCTCCTATAGGTTGATCTGGAAAAATTGCACGCGTCATTGTCGAAGTATTGTACCACTTTCTCCCATCCTTATACTGACCATAGGTCATCAATGTGAAGCCGTATAAAAATACGAACGCACACATAAACAGAACATTTTTTTTCATTCTCACTCCATTGATAGTTTGAAGAAATAATAAGTTAATTAGATTGTTTATATCTTTTCTGAGAAAAAACTGATTTACGGTACATACTTACTTAGTCCATCATCGAATCAAAAGGTGACTCATTCCCCTGCAGTTATAATTTGCGGTGTTGTTTAGTAATTAAAGATGTGCAACAATTTAGTCGATGACTCAGTAAAATTATTCAATCTTTGTTCCGGGACCTAATTAGTATCCTAAATAATAAGTATTTATTATAGATAGTTTAAAATTAAAAATATATTTTTAAAAGTAAAGATATTATTTAATTTTTTTTAAGCAGCATTTCAATATTATTAAAATAAAATCCGGTGATTAGAACACTTAACAATGATAATTATTCACCTTCTAACAGTTAGTGGACTGATTGTATTTATAATTTTTAGTATTCTTATTTATAATAAGATCTATGCGTTATTTAAAAATATGCCCGAATATAATGTTGAATCGAATATTTCAATTGTAATAGCAGTAAAAAACGAAGCAAAAAATATTCCTACTTTGATTTCTTCCTTAGCAGGGCTCGATTACCCTGCACATAAGTTAGAATTGATCATCATTGACGATGATTCGGAAGATGAAACAATAGATGTGATAAAACAGGCATCCCGTTTGTTACCGGACTGCAGCTTTTTCACCGTTCAACAGAAAAAATATATCGGCAAAAAAGGTGCCGTTAATGCCGGAATTGAAAAAGCTAAGTATCCGTTTATTTTTATTACCGACGCTGACTGCAAAATAGAACCGGATATTCTTAAATCGGTGAGCTATAAATTTAACAACGGCTGCGATTTCATTTTCGGCCCATCTCCTTTTTTTGAGGAGAAATTCTTTATTAATAGGATGTCATGTTTTGAAAATTTGCGTAGCTCAATGTTGATTTTTTCTGCAGCTGGTTATGGAATACCCTACTGTGCCGCAGCACGAAATTTTGCTTTTAAGAAATCTGCATTTGAAAAATTACATGGATTTGATCAAATTTCAGGATTACTGAGCGGCGATGATGATCTGCTGCTGCAATTGGCGGTTAAAAATAACCTGAAGATTGACATAATTACCGATAAACTTTCTTTTGTATACTCTTCAACGAAAAAAACTTTTAAAGAATATTTTTCTCAGCGGGCAAGACATACCCAGGCTTCTTTTTATTATCTTCCTTCAAGGAAAATTTTATTAACGCTGTGGCATTCCATAAATTTATTTTTACTTTTTTCGCCGGCTTTAATTATTTTAAATGAACTTTTTATTCTTCCATTTATTATAAAAATTCTTTTCGATATAATTTTAGTCTCAAGACTCCAAAACAAATTTGCTTATGAGTTCAAATTTTATGAGATTGTTTTATTCCAAATAATCTATGAGATAATGCTGTTGATAAATTTATTTAATGCAAGATTCGGTAAAATAAAATGGAAGTAGAAAAAACCTTTCACCCGGCTTGGCTGGAAAAAGATCATCCTAATTATTTTAGATGGGAAAGAGGAAGAAAACTTTCCGGTGAACGGGCTGATTTTGTTTTCAGATTGCTTCATTTAAATAATATTAGAACAGGCGGAATTAAGGTCCTTGATCTCGGTTCAGGTGAAGGAGGCACGTCGGCATTATTTTCAAAAAATAATTTTGCTGTAAGTTTTGATATCAGTCTTATTAGATTAGTAAGGCAGGATAAGTACAAACTTATTAATAAGATTAAAGGCGATGCGAAATTTCTTCCTTTTAAATCAAACTCATTTGATTTGATAATAATGCAGGACGTAATCGAACATATCGACGAACCAAAAAAAATAATTCATGAAATTAAAAGGATACTTAAAAAAGAAGGAAATATCTTTCTAAGTACTCCAAACAAATTTTCCGTGTTCAATGTTTTAGCGGATC
Organism: uncultured Ignavibacteriaceae bacterium; assembly: GCA_964556005.1. Taxonomy (GTDB): domain Bacteria; phylum Bacteroidota; class Ignavibacteria; order Ignavibacteriales; family Ignavibacteriaceae; genus CAZKUR01. Next base: position 54,387 of record CAZKUR010000018.1, read on the forward strand.
CGCACTGGGGCTTGCCGTTACTTTCTCTATTCGATCGCTACAGAATCAAAAAATATTTTTTAAAATATTTTAGAAAGAATGAAACCGGTAGAAGCGATATTGCGGAATTATTTTCTCTTTCGGGTCTGAAAAAATTATTTACAGAAGAATTTGAACAAAAACTTTGTACAAAAGAAAGCGTTCAATTATTGTTTAACGGAAATAAAGGAATTGTCTGGAGCAATTTTCATTTAAGATTTATTAAGCTGATAAAATTTTTAAAGCTGTCCAAAGCAATAGAAAAAATTTCTAATAACGATTACGGAATACTCAATTACTTCTTTACACCGACGTTTTATTTAATACTAAATAGAAAACTTGAAAGCAGAGAGTTTTAATTAAAAATCTTTTGAAAAGAATAACAAATAATATATTTTTGAGGATAAACATAGAATGATGTAATGGATTATAAAATATTGGCAGAAAAAGCCGTTGAAGCAAAATCAAAATCATTACCACCTTATTCAAATTTCCACGTAGGGGCTGCAGTATTAACCGAAGATGAAAAAATTTATTTAGGTGGAAACATTGAAACAAGCTCATACAGCCTGACTATTTGCGCAGAGAGAACTGCGCTCTTCAAAGCAATATCCGAAGGTGAAAGAAAGTTTAAAGCAATTGCTATCGCAAGCGATTCAGCGGATTTTTGTCCCCCCTGCGGTGCTTGCCGCCAGGTGATAAATGACTTATGCGGAAATATTGACATCGTAATGATTAATCATAAATCGGAATTAAAAATCTTAAAATCGAGCGAACTTTTACCATTTGCATTCGGAGATAAGGATTTGAAATAATTTCTATTATTATTAATTACAATAACACTTTAAAATTTTAAGGGTCATTCAGAAGGAATCTTGTTAACGCCGGTAGTTTTATTGTTTAAAGAATAACCTTTGTTTATAATGGATATTGAGCAAGTGATAGCAGGATTCTCCAAGAATGGCATTTTGCTTTTTTCGCATATTTCAAACGGAGATAGATTGCCTTTTAGAAACTACTATGTATATATAACTACAAGTCCTTCTAAGACGGTTTTATATACAGTTTTGTCAGATAATTTAAGGTGAAGAGTTATTCAATACTTTAATAACAGAAGAAACCCTAAAACCTTTGCGGGAAGGTATTACTGCTGTAAATTAGTTTATTTTGAATGGTTTGCCGATATTAATGAAGCAATACATAGAGAAAAAGAAATAAAAAATATGAATATAAAAACAAAAGAAGAATTGATAGCTACTAAAAATAGAAATTGGAGTTTTATTTCAATATGATGCAAATGATAACAGGATTCCTTCTGAATGACTGCAAGATATTTTTTATTTTGAATAATGAAAAATTACAAAGTTAGGCATGGAACCACAACCGCATTTTATACCAAGAGACACAGGCTGGATTGAAATAATTGCAGGATGCATGTTCAGCGGTAAAACCGAGGAGCTGATCCGCCGTTTGAGAAGAGCACAAATAGCAAAACAAAACGTTAAAATATTCAAACCTAAAATAGACATACGCTATTCGGAGGATTCTATTGTTTCGCACAGTGAGCAGTCTCTTCCTTCTATATTAATAAACGATGCTAACGACATATTGAAATATTCAGAGGATGCTCATGTAATCGGAATCGACGAGGCACAATTTTTTAATTCGGATTTAATTTATGTCTGCAACAAGCTTGCGGATAATGGAAAAAGAGTAATCGTTGCCGGTCTGGATCAGGACTATACAGGCTCGCCTTTCGAACCGATACCTCAACTGCTCGCAATGGCTGAATACATAACAAAGACTTTGGCAATATGCGTCGTATGCGGCAATCCTGCCGACAGAACTCAAAGAAAAACGGCCTCGTCAGAACGAGTAATAGTAGGCGCTGCGGATATTTATGAAGCACGATGCAGAAAATGTCACTACATTCCAACTGAAGATAATTAGAGGTAAAAATGGATTTCTTCTCTTTTATTCGTGGGGTAATAGGAATTATTTTACTACTTGGTATTGCATTCCTAATTTCAAATAACAAAAAAAATGTAAACTGGAGACTGGTAATAAGCGGCCTTGGCCTTCAGGTTATATTTGCAATCTTAATTCTAAAAGGAAATGAACTAAGACAATTTTTTGCACCTTTAGGATGGCCTAAAGATTTCTTTTACTGGATAAGCGGATTTTTTGTCGTACTGTTAAATTTCACTACTGAGGGCGCACAATTCGTCTTCGGTAATTTGGCAATAGGCAGTGGTTCTCCCGGAAGCCTCGGAACTTTTTTTGCTTTCCAGGTTCTTCCGACAATTATCTTTTTTGCAAGTCTGATGTCCATTTTATATTATCTCGGAGTAATGCAAAGAATCGTTCAGGGAATGGCGTGGATAATGGCAAAGGTGATGGGAACGAGCGGCGCCGAATCATTATCTAACTCTGCAAATATTTTTGTCGGGCAAACCGAAGCCCCACTGATGATAAAACCCTTTATTAAAGGAATGACTAAAAGCGAAATTCTTACAATAATGGTTGGCGGAATGGCGACGATAGCAGGTGGAGTAATGGCAGCATACATTCAAATCCTGGGAAGCTCATATGCCAAATCGATGAGCATTCCACTCGACCAAGCGCGCCAGCTTTTTGCAACACAGCTTTTAGGTGCAAGCGTTATGGCGGCGCCCGCAGCACTGGTTATTTCGAAAATAATGCATCCTGAAACTACTGAACCTGAGACAAAAGGAACAGTTAAAATTAAAATTGAAAAAAATGCTTCAAATTTCATTGAAGCTGCAGCCAACGGAGCGGGTGACGGACTCTCTCTTGCATTGAATGTCGGCGCAATGCTTATTGCTTTTATTGCATTGATAGCATTAATAAATTATATCCTTCTGGGTATCGGCGATGTTACCGGATTAAACGCAACTCTTACAAAAACCTACGGACAACCTTTGAATTTTCAATTAGTGATTGGATTGGTTTTACAATTTTTAGCGTACGGTATCGGAGTGCCGTGGCATGATTCACTGCAATTTGGCAGTCTGCTGGGAACTAAAGTGGTCCTTAATGAATTTGTTGCATACCTCGAAATGGGTAAAATGATAACTGCTAAAACATTATTAGATCCGAAAGCGATAATGATGGCAACTTATGCACTCTGCGGTTTTGCAAATTTCAGTTCAATAGCAATTCAAATTGGAGGATTAGGACCGCTTGCCCCGAGCAGAAAATCAGATATCGCAAGCCTTGGAATAAAAGCCGTGATAGGTGGTTCACTTGCTACACTAATGACTGCTACTTTAGCCGGAATGTTGTTTTAATTATTTGTAAAAGATAATTGGTTGATCTAGAATTTAAATACAATCCGATTCTAAAAAAATTAAAAGAAGAGAAACCTTTTAATCCAGGGATTGCAATTATCCTCGGCAGCGGTTTAGGCGATTTTGCAGAAAGTGTCGATGTAAAAAAAACAATTATTACAAAGTCACTTCCCGGTTATCCTCCTTCAACAATTGAAGGCCATGAAGGAAAAATTCAGTTTGCAGAATTCGAAGGGAAAAAACTATTACTTTTCCAGGGCAGAATTCATTTTTACGAAGGCTATTCAATTTATGAATGTGTACTGCCTGTATTAATAGCTTACAGTTTAGGGTGCAAAAAAATTATTATCACAAATGCCGCAGGCGGGATAAATATCAACTTCAAACCCGGTGACTTGATGCTTGTAACTTCTACAAATTCTATCAACATTAAAAAAGAATTAGCTGAGCTTATCGGGCTCGCCGGCGAAAAAGGTAAATTAAATTTCCATAACTTCCCTTCTCAATCGTTGAATCAAACAATTATTCAAGCAGCACTTAACGAAAAAATTTCTTTAAAAGAAGGTGTTTACTGGTACACAAAAGGTCCGAGCTATGAGACACGTTCGGAAATTAAAATGATTGGCAGATTTAAAGGCGATGCCGTCGGAATGTCAACCTCACATGAAGCCGTTTTTGCATCTTACCTCGGGATGGAAACTTCGGTGATTTCATGCATAACCAACTATGCTGCCGGAATTACCAACAAAAAATTATCTCATGCCGATGTTACCGAAACAGCAAAATTTGTAAAAAACAAATTCGAAAATCTGATTAAAACAAGCCTATCATTGATTGATTAAGCCTTTCTTTAAGCTCAAATCCAATAGAGAGTCGTTAAAAAATTATCCGGTAAAACCGATAAAATAAACCACTTGCATTCTAATTTTATTGACTTTATTAGGCTTAACTGGTAATTTTGATTCTTAATTATTTTTTAAACCTAATAAGAAATACAAATTGGCCGTATGAAAGAGTTCCGATTTCGAATCATCATTATCCTGGCAGCGCTTGCACTTGCCGTTTATCTTTTATATCCCACATACAAAGATTATCAAAACAATAAGGAGCTTGCTAGTATCCTTGCCAAAAGAAAGACAGAGATACTTAAAGAAGACCCCGGCATTCAGCAAGCTAAGCTTCAGCAAAGATTAAACCTCGTTGAAGACAGTATCAAAACTGTAGATCCTTCTATTCTACAGGCAAGATTAAAAAGATTAAAATTAGGCCTCGATCTTCAAGGCGGAATGCGGGTAACGCTGGAAGTCAATACCGGGCAGCTACTATCCAAGTTAGCCAAGAATCCCGACGATGTGTTTAAAAATGCTTTAGCTTCAGCAGAAAAAGAAGCAGCATTATCGGATGAATCAGTTGTTGACATACTTGTAAGAAGGCTGGAAGCTAAAGGAATCAGGCTGAGCAGATATTTTGGTACTATCAGAGAAGAAAACAGCAAGATAGTCAGCGATTTGAAAAAGAATGTCGAAGATGCAGTTGCCCGTGCAATGGAAATTATAAGGAATAGAGTTGATCAATACGGTGTATCAGAGCCGACGATCGTAAGGCAGGGCAGCAGAAGAATTATCGTTGAATTACCGGGTGTGGCAAGAGAAGAAGAAGCAAGACAATTACTTCAAGGTACTGCTTTGCTGGAATTCAAGCTTATTGAAGAACCTCAAGTTGCTTTCTCCGTTATGAAGAAAATAGACAATGTACTGGCTGGCAAAGAAGATACTACTAAAGCCTCTAATGAGTCTGAAGCCGCAAAAACCGATAAGACCGGTAAGAAAGAAGAGACAAAAGAATCAAAAGGCAAAGAAAATAAATCTGCAGCAGATACAAATGTTGCATCATCCGAAGACACTACACAACAAAAATTAACAGAAGAACAATTTGCAAAACAGCACCCTTTCTTTTCATTAGCGAGGCTGATGGATCAAAGCGGCCAATCGGCAGATGCCGCTGTTTTAGCAACCGACAGAGACCGTTTAACATATTATTTGAATCGTCCGGACGTTCAAAAAGTAATTCCCAATAACGTTCAGTTTTTGTTCTCCGCAAAACCGATTGGATATCAAAACGGCCAGGCATATTACCAGTTGTATTGTGTAAATAAGACAGCTTTGCTAACAGGGGGCGTAATAACCGACGCCACTGCGAACATCGATCCAGAAACTTCGGCGCCTGTTGTTGAAATGACTATGAACTCAGAAGGAGCCACCGAATGGGCAAGAATAACCGGAGCCAACATTCACAAAAGAATCGCTATCGTCCTTGACGGTGTTGTTTATTCAGCACCGCAGGTAATCAATAAAATTCCAAACGGAAGATCACAGATTACAGGACCTGGGACTATGGAACAAGCAAAACTGCTTGCTATTGTACTTAAAGCCGGTGCGCTTCCGGCACCTGTAGATATAATTGAAGATAGAACTGTCGGCCCGTCTCTCGGACAGGATTCAGTAAGAAGCGGGTTAACTTCGGTTATCATAGGTTATTTGCTTGTAGGACTATTTATGGTTCTTTACTACCAGAGAGCCGGAACTATTGCTGCTGCTTCTTTAATATTTACAATTCTTTTTATTTTAGGAGTACTTGCGGGATTCAGCGCAACACTTACTCTACCGGGAATTGCAGGTATTATATTGACAATAGGTATGGCCGTCGATGCCAACGTTCTTATTTACGAACGTATCAGAGAAGAACTGCTGACGGGGAAAACAATTAAGGCATCCGTGGACAGCGGATTCTCTAAAGCTTACTCGGCAATTATCGATTCGAACATTACAACTTTCTTTACGGGTATTATTCTTTATCAGTTCGGTACCGGCCCGGTACAGGGTTTTGCCTTAACTTTAATGATAGGAATTGTTGCCAGTTTATTCAGTGCTTTGTTCATTGCGAGATTGGTGTTCGATGTTATGGTAGCGAAAGGTTATAAAATTACCGTTGGATAAATTCATCACTGTTTAAGGAGTTTTTTTTTCTATGCGAATTTTCGAGAATATTCATGTTGACTGGATGGGGAAAAGAAAAATTTTCTATGTCGTTTCCACATCCCTATTTATTATAGGTTTAATTAACGCAATCGTACGCGGGTTTGTTTTTGGAATAGATTTTAAAGGCGGAACGGAAATAGTTTTACAATTCAATAAGCCGGTAGTTATATCTCAAATTAGAAGCGATGTTGAAAAATTGCAGCTTGGTAATATAGAAATAAAAACATTCGGCAGTGAAACAGGCGTTCTTGTCCGGACGGAACTGCAGCAAATTCCAAGAAATATTTACCCAAAAGTTATTGCCGACATCCAAAACGGTATCAATAAAATTATGCCAGGTGTTCCGCGGAAGATAATCGATTCTACAGCAAACTCGGTGACATTTGCATTCGATAACCCGGACACTACTAATGTACTTGTAGACAGCCTTTTTGCTTCTGGTTTTCAATCCGGTAAAGTTTCCGAGGAAGCGACTAACAAGGAGATGATAGTTCGAGTAGGAATTGCAGACTGGATAAAACAGAATTTAAAAAATGAAATACCGGATAACTCTTTTAAAGTTATAAAAGAAGACCACGTTGGTCCAAAAATAGGTAATGAACTTAAACAGGATGCCGTTATTGCTATATTCCTTTCACTCGTAGTAATATTGATTTACCTGGCATTCCGGTTTAAATTCATTTTTGCAGTCGGTGCAGTTGTTGCACTATTTCATGACGTTCTAATTACCATAGGGTTATATGCAACTTTGTATGGAGTTATCCCCGGACTCAATCTCGAAATTGATCTTACGGTGGTGGCGGCATTCCTAACACTGATTGGTTATTCAATTAACGATACGGTTATCGTTTTCGACAGAGTTAGGGAAAATATGAAAGTCCACAAAACAATGCCGCTCGAAGAATTGTTAAATATGAGCATTAACCGTACAATGAGTAGAACAATTTTAACTGGCGGTACAACATTTCTGACTGTATTTGTATTATTCATTTTCGGCGGTGAAGTTTTAAGAGCTTTTGCATTTACAATGGCATTCGGTATTATCACCGGAACTTACTCCTCTATCTTCATTGCATCTGCACTTGTACTGGAATATGCAAACAAAACGAAGAAGAAGATACAGTTTTAAGACAAGTAAAAAGTCAAAAAAAATAATGAAAGCCGGTGGAGTTTTTCTGCCGGCTTTTTTTGTGTTAATA
>CAZKUR010000019.1:0-9725 GCA_964556005.1 uncultured Ignavibacteriaceae bacterium
CAAATTGCCACTTTACAATAATTTCATTGTTCAATCTATAAACTATATTAAAACCAATAGCAATTGAAACGCTTTCAAATGACGTAACAATAGCAAAGTAAACTAAAGGATAGTGAAAAAGAATTAACAGCAGATTAAGAGTAGTAGAAATAATTAATGCTGAGAGCCGTACATAAACTGAAAATTTAGATTTAACTTTAGATTGAAAATAAAAATCAATTACATTAAATGATTGGAAGATCGTTGAAAAAGCAATTATGAGAATAAGAAGTGTTGTATAGGTTGTCCCCGAAATTGTTAAAGTAGAAATGCCTATTAAAAGAAGTGAAATTAAAGCCCCGAATATTCTGAGAAAAAATGCAGATCCAAGAATTTCATATTTCCTTTCAGGATCTTTGACAAGTTCTCTAACAGTAATATTATCTAAACCTAAAGTAGCAATCGTTCCAAATAATGCGGCAAAACTAATAGCATAGCTCAGCAGTCCGTAGTCAGAAGGCCCCAGGTAACGAATAATATAAATAGTAATGAAGAAGGCAATTATAAGACGGATAACTTTTTCTGTAAACAACCATGAAGTGTTGGCAAAGTATCTCTTAAATGCTTGAGAACCAAAATCTATTTTGGTGCTTATTTCATTTTTTTCTTTCAACTTAAAAAATATCTATTATTAAGATACAACCGCCCTTCCACTTTTTCGTAATTCAAAAAAGAGCGTAAATACTAAACCGAGCAATACGAGAGAACTAAGCACCAAAGCTATATTCTTCGAAATATAAAAACTCACCGGTGCATACTTAAATTCTACTTTATGTTCGCCTTTGGGTACAACAATTCCCATGTAACCGTGATTAGCTTCGTAAACTTTAGTGATGCTGCCATCGATATATGCTTTCCAGCCCTTTACGTATGTATCACCGAGGAAAAGAAAATTATTTCCGGATGCTTTTACATCCAATCCGATATTTTCATCCGAGTAATTCGTAACATTTGCATAAACAGTTGAGTCTATAGGATCGACTTTTAATTGCTGATTTTCCAGGTAAGCAACCTGCTTCGGATCGAATGAATTATCTTTAATTGCTCTTAAAAATTCTATACCGCTTTCCTTTTCTACCTGGTTGACAAAATAAGCTCTTGGCAATGCATTATTATTTTTATAAACATAACTCTGCCCGGTATTCGCCACAAGTGAAAAGTTGGGGAATTGAGACGGAGATGCCTGCTGTCCCATAACAATGTATTTTACGTTAAACATTCTCCATTCGGTTTCATTTACGGGACCTACAACATCCATCATATCCTGGAAAGCACGGGGTTTAATTGCCGAATATCCGTAAAAATCTTCAATCAAAAAATGCGCATTAAAATTTTCATTGTTATTTATCGAACCTATAGATCTATCCTGCTTTATATTTAGAATCCTAAAGGGGTTCTTATCTTTTTGTTCTTTTATAACTTTAATATAGTCCGGTTCGGCAAATAAATTTTCATTCGAAGGATTATCAACATAATGCTCTCCTCGCGCATCAATTCGCCATAGATCAATTACCGAAATAACGATAACAACAATTACAAAAACATCCTTACTGAACTTATTATTTATATAAAGATAAGCAGCCCATGTAGTAATTGATAAAAACAAAAATGCCAGTATTAAATCAGTGCTGAACATACTTGCGGTGTAACCGGATAATGCCTGGAATTGCTGGGATAATCTTTGATTGGATGCGGCAATGCTTGTTGCATAATCATTTACTCTTCCGGCAAACCAACCGGAGACAGCTCCGCTCAATAATAATGAAAGGATAAAAATCCCGGTAAATACAAATGCAATATTTCTAATTATATTGTTAAGCTTTACATTTTTTTCTTCTCTTAAAGAAATTATCCTCATCAATCCTAATCCTGCAAGAATCGGGAAGCTCACCTGATCGAGCACGAGAATCATCGATGGAACTCTGAATTTATTGAAGTACGGCAGGTAATTAAAAAATAAATCGAATATGATTGGAAAATTTTTCCCGAATGAAATTAATAGAGATATTCCGGCTAATATAGTTAAGAACCGGATAAACGGATCTTTCCATCGAGTAAAAACCGCAAACAATCCAAGGAAGAAAATAACCACACCCATATACATTGCAACATCAACGAACGGCATTTGACCGAAATAGGTATTTACTTCTACAGGCTGATTTCTTGTTAAAGGACCATCGTAAGTAGAATTACCAAAACCGTAATATGATGGGACGACAAATGTTAAAACTTCACCCGGGGAAAACGACCAATCGGTATGGTATTTATAATAACCGGAAGAATTTTCTTCCTGTTTTCCTTTAACTTTATCAAGAATGCTTTCGGTACCGCGGGTTGAGTAAGGTGTATATTCATAAATTTGTGTAATGCTGTCCAACTGAATTAATAAAGCAATCACAACTGCTGCAATAAAAACTCCGGCGGATTTCAGTATACCGGTTCTTAATTGTGAATCCTTTATGGCCAAAGAACGGAAAAAATAATAGATAAAATAAATTGCTACAGCAAACAGAGTATAAAAAATAATTTGTGCGTGAAAACCCATTACAAATATTTGAAGAGTAATTATGAGAATCAGAAAATCCAGCAGCCGGATTTTATCTTTTAACCGGAGGAGCATCAAAAAAATTAAAGGGAACATACAGAGCGATGTTAATTTTGTTACATGCCCGATGTAAAGGAACACAATAATCCCTGTACTAAATGATGTAGCAAGTGCGGTGAACAAACTGACCATAGTATTTTTTGTTAAGTACTTCATTAACAGGAAAGAAGTTATGCCGAGAAGTATCAAATAGAATGTCCACATCGCGTAGCCAACCGAAAAGAGAGAAGCAAAAACTGAACGGATGCTGGTAAAGACAACGTAAATTAAATTGAACCATTTAAATCCAACTCCGATTGCATAAGCAGGCATGCCGCAAAAAATAAGCGGATTCCAGAGAGTATAGCCGCCTGTGTGATTTTCAACGTAAGGTTTCATTGCTTCGCTGGAAATAATATCGCCCGATTGAAAAGTTTTATTTCCGAAGAAAAGAGGATTTAAAAAAATTAGGAAAAGAATAATGATGATTAAAATGACTACCCAGATGTGATGTTTTTGGGGAAGTATTTCCTCAAGATTAAATTTTCCAAGAAAGGATTTATTCTCCGGCAAGCTTTTCTTCACATTCTTTTTTGTCTTTGCCATTTATGCTCCTTTATTCCTCAAATTGATTTTAGATTATTCTTACTAAAATAAGTCAATTTAACTTAAAACGAATTAGAATTATTTTTTAACTATCAAATTTATTCCGGCGCCAATTTGGTTTTTACCCATATAATCAAACCACATCATCAAAAATGTAAAAAGGAAAGTTATCAAATAATAAAAAGGAAGAAATATAAAAAATATTTTCGAAGCGCTGAGCATCATCATCGGGTATTTAATTCCCAGGCGCCATGCTTTATCTCCCCAAAATCCGTAAGTAAATCGTAACTTATAAATTGAAAATCCAATCGGTTTTAGTTTGTTTTCCAGGTCTTTTTCCGAATAACCTTCCCGCGCATGCTCACCAATAAAACTTTCTTCTGTTTCATCGTGAACATCACTTCCGCCGTAAATGGATGGAGTATTTATTAATAGAAATCCACCGGGTTTAAGCGCTTTGTAAAAATTTTTGAAAACTTGAACATCATCTTCAATATGTTCCATTACATCGACACTAACTATTAAATTAAACTTTTCTTCATGATTTATTTTCGTTAAATCTTCAACTCCGAATTTTACATTATTTATCTTGCTGAGTTTAAAAAATTCTTCACAATCTTTAATCCAGTCTTCTTTTACATCAACTGCAAAAATTTTATTCGGCAGAAGCTTCTTTGACATAAAATATGAATATTGACCGTATCCGGTTCCGGCATCATAAATGCTGATTTCTCTATTGCCGAATTCTTTTCTGATATTTCTTAACTCACGTCTTACAAACCATGAACGGAGAAACATCAAGTTCAAAACCTTATAGAATAATACTCGTAAAAAAGGGAATCTTTTTATTATTCCGGCAAATATATTTTTTATTGGGTCATAGTACATGGCAATGGAATATGGAATATGGATTATGGATTATGGAATATGTATCGAGAATAAATCATTTTTTCTTTAAACTGAATCTTATTGTTGTAAATATTTTTTTCAGTTCTAAACTTTCATTTAATAATCTTTGCAATTCATCACTTGAATTTTTATTTGATAGAATTGCATTCAAAACTCTTAACCAATAATTACTTTCTCTTACTTCTTTTAATACTATACCGATTTTATGTTCAAAATCTTTTTTCGATTCAGCAGCTTGAGCTTCTTCATAATTAGCTCCTGTAGAAGTTGATGCTTTGGCCAACTGAAAAATTATAATTGAAAATATTTTATTATTTGGAAGTTTCAATAAAAAATTCAGAGTATCAATTCCAAATAAAAAAGTCCTATCAAGTAATTCCCCTGTTTTAGGATTCATAATTAACCTCACAAATTTATTGATTTAATTTTACATACCTTCAACTTCCTTATACCATATTCCATAATCCATACTCCGTAATCCATATTATCTCATCCATTATTTATGGTCTCCATAATTCCATCAACAAACTTTTCCCATGAATACTTTTCCAATTCCTTTTCGATATTCAGAACGAACGATTCTTCTTTATTTTCATTATAAAATTTTTCAATTGCATCCGAAAGCTGTCCGGGATTTTCTTTTTCAACGATGAAACCTGTTTGTCCGTCTATTACAACTTCGCCGAGTCCGCCGACATTTGTAGCAATTACAGGCTTTCTAAAATTCATCGCAATTTGAACTATGCCGCTTTGAGTAGCATCTTTATACGGAAGTATAACAGCATCCGATGCCGAGAAATAATATTTCACTTCAGAAGTCGGAATAAAATTCGTAAATAAATGAAGCGAATCTTTTATATTAAGATGGTTAATTATTTTTTTATATTTCTCTTCATTCGAATAGAATTCACCTGCAACAATCAGCTTTACATCCGTTTTATTCTTCAAAATTTTCATCGCTTCAAATAAAACATCGAGACCTTTGTAATCCCTGATAAATCCAAAAAACAAAATTAAATTTTCATCTTTCAAATGTAAGAATTTTCTCGCCTCATCTTTATTAATTCGTTCTCCAAAATTCGAATAGATTGGATGAGGAAGCACTTTAAACTTGGCACCTGGCTTAACTTTCAGCAAATCTTCTTTTACATTTTCTGAAAGCAGAATAAAATAATCTACTGCTTTAAAGAAATATTTTGTTAGAGAAATATCGCCTGGTTTTCTTTCATGCGGAATTACATTATCGCAGATAACAAGAATTTTAGTTTTATTATTTTTTTTTACAATTCGTGAAATCCTTCCGAAACAGGGGGCAAAAAAAGGCATCCAGTATTTATAAATTAATAAATCAGGCGCTTCATTTCTTATTATTTTTCCGACTTTCATCCAGTTAAATGGATTCATCGAATCTACTAAAAGACGGGTTTCAATTTTTTCGACTGTATCTCCGGATTCCATCTGCGACTTCCCCGGAAACAAAATCGACGGATACTGTCTTTTAAAAGTAATAACAACGACTTGATGACTTTTCGAAAGCTCTTTAAAAAGCAATCCGTTAAAATGAGCGATTCCTCCTCTTAAAGGATATGCTGTCGAAAGAATTGTTATTTTCATTAGGCAAGCAAACGGTCAATAGTTGAAATTACTTTATCAACTTTTAAATAATCCATACATTGATAATCTTCATTTATACAAGCCGGCCTGTAGAAACATTTGCATTCTTTTTCAGGCTCAATTATTTCACCGTTACCAAAAAGTTCGAATTCGTTTTTATTAAAAATATTATTGAATAAAACAATCTTCTTTCCTAAACCGATTGTAATGTGCATTGCCATGGTTACACCGGTTACGATAAGGTCGCATTGGTTCACAAGATTTATAAATTTTTCAAGCGGGAAATGACCTAAATATTTTCCACCGGAAGTTTCCGCAAACTTTTTATTCTTTTCATCCTCCTGGCTGCCGCCAAGAAATACTACTTCATATTTTTCCGAAATTAATTTTGTCGCAAGCTCAATCCAATTTTTGTCCGCCCAGAGGCGTGAAGTCCATCTTCCACCACATCCCGTATTTAACCCGATTATCTTTTTAGATTTATCTAAATTCCAGGATGATGAGTATTCATCAAATGAAGATAAAATATATTTTTCGCATGCATATTTAAATCCACAAATTTCAAAAATCTCTTCAAGATAATTTTTTTTGTTTGATTTGCTTAAATCATCAAATATCCCTGTTAAGTATTTATGCTCTGCATCTTTGTCCGCCGGGACAGGGATTCCCTCTTTTAATAGAAATCCTTTTTTTACTTTTGATGATAATTCATTTGCAAGTGCACAGGCTTCTTTATCTTTATCGAGATTAAAAACATAATCAAACTCAACCGATTTCAGAAACTCAATATCCTTTACTTTAAATTCCAAAACAGTATCGACTTCAGAAGGAATAATTGAAGGCGTTAATGTCAGCCAAAATATTTTTGCATTTGGAAATTTCTTTTTTATTGGAGAAAGAATCGGGGTTGTTCTAATTACATCGCCGATTGCACCAAGCTTAATTATCAATATTTTTTCTATTGTCGGGTCATAATATTCGCAATCATTACCTTTTTCATCAACGCAGTGAACACCAAATTGTTTGTGCGGCTTGCATGGAATGTCACCTCGAAAAAATCGACAGTCAAATTTTATATCGGAAATTTTCATTTAATATTTACTGTTTGGATTGAGTTTTCAAAAATGATCAAAAACTTTAATTACCCCTTATCCTTAATTACATATTCATCATCGGACCTTGCATTGTGAACCATCATTTCGCCCAAAAGTCCAACTGAAAAAAATTGCACACCAACGATGATTAATAACATACCTAAAAACAACATAGGTCTATTGCTGAGAGGTTTACCGGAGATCCAGTCAATTGTTAACCAACCATTAACTATTATTCCTATGACAAATGAAATTGCACCCAAAAATCCAAAAAGGTGCATCGGCCTTCGAATGTAACGGGTTGTAAACATAACTGTTATTAAGTCAACAAAGCCTTTAAAGAATCTCGAAACACCGAACTTAGTTTTGCCGTATCGCCTTGGATGATGTTTGACTTCAACTTCGGAAACCGTAAACCCTTCCCAGTTTGCTAATACCGGAATATATCGATGCAATTCGCCGTAAACTCGAATCCTTTCGACGACAGGTATTCTGTATGCTTTTAGTCCGCAGTTAAAATCATGAATCTTTATTCCGCTCAATACTCTTGTAACAAAGTTGAAAAACCGCGATGAAAATCTTTTAACAATAGGGTCGTACCTTTTCTTTTTCCACCCGGAAACCATGTCGTAGCCTTCTTCAAGCTTACCAATAAGATTAGGAATTTCATCAGGGTCATCCTGAAGGTCGGCATCCATTGTTATCACTGCATCGCCTTTGATGTGTTTAAATCCAATTTGAAGTGCAGCAGATTTACCGTAATTCTTTTTGAAGCTGATGTAATGAAAACGTGTATCGTTCTTACATATTTCTTTGATAACCTGGAATGATTTATCGGTGCTTCCGTCATCGACGAATAATACTTCAAATTCCGCCTGTATTTGCCGCATGGCTTTTTTAATTTCTACAGATAACGGGTTTAAAGATTCTTCTTCATTGAGAAGAGGAATTACAATTGATATTTTATTAAATGCAGTACGTTTTCTTTGAGTCTGATATTTTTGATTTTTGTTATAAAATCTTCTTCTTCGAAAATGATAATATTTTGATGAGCCCTTATGAGAAGGATTTTTATCCCCACCTTTATTTACTTCTTTTGACGATTCGCTGCCTGCATCACTATTTTCGAGCCGTTTTTTATCTTCCAAACTAACTTGTCCATTTTTTTAGATATTTTATTCAAAATTAACTCAATAATAAGTGAAATACAATTTGATTTTAATTCAAAAAAGTTATTTGGAAGTGAAAATTCAAACTTATCCTTTGATTAATTTTTGAAATAATATTTGATGATAATTGTGATATATGAAATTTCTATGACAAAAAATAGCTTATTTCCAAAAATAATCTTGACTAATTTGTATAGATTGGTTAGGTTTCATATGTGAAAATGGTTGTTTTTGAAGAAAACACAATAAAGGCAATATAAATGAGTTCTACAGAAGTAAAAACAATAGAAGAAATTGCAACTAAAGAATATAAGTACGGATGGGTTACAGACATAGAATCAGAAAGTCTTCCAAGCGGTTTGAATGAAGAGATAATAGCACAAATTTCCGCAATAAAAAAAGAACCTGAATTTATGCTTGAGTGGCGTTTGAAAGCTTACCGTCAATGGTTGAAGATGAAAGAACCACATTGGGCAAATGTGAAATATCCGCCGATAAATTATCAGGATATAACTTATTATTCCGCACCGAAGAAAAAAGATGGCCCGAAAAGCCTGGACGAAATTGACCCCGAGTTGAGAAGCACATACGAAAAGCTCGGAATTTCACTTGAAGAACAGAAAATTTTAGCAGGCGTTGCAGTTGATGCAGTTTTCGACTCGGTAAGTGTTGCAACGACATTTAAAGAAAAATTAGGAGAACTCGGAATTATATTTTGCTCGATGTCAGAAGCAATTCAAAATCATCCGGATTTAGTTAAAAAATATTTGGGAAGCGTTGTTCCCTATTCCGATAATTTTTATGCTGCTCTAAATGCGGCAGTTTTCAGCGACGGCTCATTTGTTTACGTTCCAAAAGGAGTTCGCTGCCCGATGGAACTTTCTACATATTTTAGAATTAATGCAGCAAAGACAGGACAATTCGAACGTACATTACTTGTTGCAGATGAAGGAGCTTATGTCAGTTATCTTGAAGGATGTACTGCGCCGATGAGAGATGAGAATCAGCTTCATGCTGCTGTAGTTGAATTGGTTGCTTTGGATAACGCTCAGATAAAATATTCAACCGTGCAAAACTGGTACCCCGGCGATAAAGACGGCAAGGGTGGAATTTATAATTTCGTTACCAAAAGAGGTGCATGCCGCGGTGTCAATTCAAAAATTTCATGGACACAAGTTGAAACCGGTTCCGCAATTACATGGAAGTATCCAGGCTGTATTCTGCAGGGAGACAATTCAATCGGAGAATTTTATTCGGTTGCAGTTACAAATAATATGCAGCAGGCAGATACCGGCACGAAAATGATTCATCTCGGGAAAAACACAAAAAGTACAATCATCTCAAAAGGTATTTCTGCCGGAAGAAGCAACAACAGTTACCGTGGCTTGGTTAGAATTTCAAAAAAAGCAGATAATGCTAGAAACTTTTCTCAATGCGATTCTCTTTTAATCGGAGATAAATGCGGTGCCCACACATTTCCGTATCTTGAAATAAATAATCCGACTGCACAAATCGAACATGAAGCTACAACATCTAAAATTGGTGAAGACCAAATATTCTATTTGAATCAAAGAGGAATTGCCGTTGAAGATGCAATCGGTTTAATAGTAAACGGATATTGCAAAGAAGTCTTTAAAGAACTTCCTATGGAATTTGCTGTTGAGGCACAAAAGCTTCTAAGTATTAGTCTTGAAGGAAGTGTTGGTTAAA
>CAZKUR010000019.1:9825-59342 GCA_964556005.1 uncultured Ignavibacteriaceae bacterium
GCTGTTGAGGCACAAAAGCTTCTAAGTATTAGTCTTGAAGGAAGTGTTGGTTAAAAAATAAATGAATAAATAAAAATTAAGAATGAAATCTGACGTTGTAAATATCGACCCTGAAATATTAAGCGGAACGCCTGTATTCATGGGAACAAGAGTGCCGATAAAAAATCTTTTTGATTATCTCGAAACAGGAGAAACTGTTGAGAAATTTTTAGAAGATTTTCCATCGGTATCTCATGAACAAATTATAGCTTTGCTTAAAGATGCTGAACAATTTTTAACTTCTAGTTCGTTGTAAATGAAGATTATTATTGATGAATGTTTACCTGTCGAAATTAAAAAATTATTCAGCGATTATGAGATTTATACTGTAAGAGATTTGAACCGGACAGGGTTAAAAAATGGTCAACTTCTTGAAAAAATTGTTAAAAATAATTTTGATATTTTTCTAACAGCAGACAAAAAAATAAGGTTTCAATAAAATTTAAAAAACATGAAATTATCGGTTATAATTTTGGATATTTTCAGAAATAAAATCGAAGAAGTTATCTCGATAAAAGAATTAATTATTAAAGCTTTTAACTCGATAAAGAAATCTGAAATATATATTATCAGTTTAAAAGAAGGAATTTTGAAATTTAGTAACTAGAGGATAATAAATGCTCGAAATAAAAAACTTACATGCAAATATAGACGGAAAAGAAATATTAAAAGGAATAAATCTTAAAGTCAACAAAGGCGAAGTTCACGCAATAATGGGACCGAACGGTTCCGGCAAAAGCACTCTTGCACAGGTGCTGGCGGGAAGAGAAGAATATGAAGTAACAAAAGGTGAAGTTACTTATAACGGGAAGAACATACTTGAAATGAAACCCGAAGACCGTGCACGGGAAGGTTTATTTCTTGCATTCCAGTACCCGGTTGAAATACCCGGCGTATCAAACACAAATTTATTAAAGACCGCTTTAAACGAAATCAGAAAATATCGCGGCATGGAAGAATTAGATACAATGGAATTTCTGAATCTGATTAGAGAAAAAATGAAGCTCGTTGAATTGGAGCAGGCATTACTGAGCAGGTCGGTTAACGAAGGATTTTCCGGCGGCGAAAAGAAAAGAAACGAAATTTTTCAAATGGCAGTTCTCGAACCAAAGCTTGCAATTCTTGACGAAACGGACAGCGGACTCGATATCGATGCTTTAAGAATTGTTGCAAACGGTGTTAATCATTTGAAGTCGAGCGAAAATGCAACCATAGTTGTAACTCACTATCAAAGACTGCTTAATTATATCGTCCCGGATTTTGTACATGTTCTTTACAACGGAAGAATAATTAAATCCGGCGGTAAAGAACTCGCACTTGAGTTGGAAGAAAAAGGATACGATTGGCTGAAAGAAAGTTCCAGGCAACTGGTTGAAAATTAATTTTCTAAATCCTCAATGGAGAATAAATCCGAAATGAATGAAATTTTAAATATAAAAGATTGGTATATATCCAAATTCAAAGAGTTTGAAAACAGCTTGAACGGAGAAAGTACTGCGCCGATTCATAAAATAAGGCAGGATGCAATTGAAAATTTTTCAAAGCTCGATTTCCCTAACCACAAAAACGAAGAATGGAAATACACAAATATATCTCCGATACTAAAGCATAATTTTAAACCTGCTTTTTCAAAATCCGAAATAAAAAAAGAGGATGTGAATAAATTTTTATTCGATAAGCTCGAGCATAGTTTAATCGTTTTTGTAAACGGACGATTTGCACCTGAATTATCAAGGATAAAAAATCTTCCCAAAGGGACTGTAATCGGCAGTATTGCAAACGAGTTGAAGAATAATTCCCCGATCGTTAAAAAACATTTTGGCAAATATGTTGATTACAAAGGGCAGATTTTTACAGCACTAAGCACTGCATATATAAAGGACGGCGCTTTTATTTATATCCCCGAGGGAAAAATCATAGACGAGCCTGTACATGTTTTATTTATTGCTTCATCGGATGAAAAAATTCTTATCCAGCCAAGAAACTTATTTGTTGCGGATAAAAATTCTCAGGTTACAATAATAGAACATTATGTTTCTTTAACTGAAAATATCTACTTCACAAATACCGTTACGGAAATAGTGGCAGAAGAAAATGCAGTCGTGGACCATATAAAAATTCAGAATGAAAGCAAATCGGCATTTCATATCGGAAGAATGGAAGTTGACCAGGAAAGAGCAAGCAATTTTACTTCTCATATGATTTCTCTCGGCAGTGAAATTGCCAGGAATGATTTTAATACACGTTTTAATAATGAAGGAAGCGAAGCTGCTTTAAATGGATTATTCTTAACAGATGGTTCACAGTTATTTGATGTCCACTCATTGATTGACCACGCAAAACCTTATTGCAATAGCCACGAGCATTATAAAGGAATTCTTGACGATAAATCAAGAGGAGTTTTTAACGGTAAAGTAATTGTTCGTCAGGATGCACAAAAGACAAATGCGTTCCAGGAAAATAATAATATTATCTTATCGAGCGACGCTCTCGTAAATACTAAACCGCAGCTTGAAATTTTTGCCGACGATGTTAAATGCTCGCATGGTGCTACAATCGGCCAGTTGGATATGGATTCGCTTTTCTATCTGAAAGCAAGAGGAATCGGTGAAGAAACGGCACGAAAAATTCTTTTACATGCTTTCGCGAGTGATGTAATAAAATCAATTAAAGTTGAACCAATCAGAAATTATGTTGAAGAAATTCTGACTTCAAAATTCGATAATTAAATTCTTTAGGTTTTAAAATGTCTGTGAAAACTAATAACCAGGTAATGACAAAACATGAATTCGATGTACAAAAAATTAGAGAAGACTTCCCTATTCTTAAAACATTAATTCACGGGAAACCATTAATATATTTTGATAACGCTGCCACTACACAAAAGCCACAGGTCGTAATTGATAAGCTTGTTGAATATTATTCAAGTATGAACTCAAATATTCACAGGGCAGTTCATCACTTAAGCGAAATTTCGACGAAAGCGTTTGAAGATGCAAGATCGAGGGTGAAAGATTTTTTAAATGCAAAAAGCGAAAAAGAAATTATATTTACGAGAGGAACAACCGAGTCTATAAATCTGGTTGCTTATTCATTCGCCAGAAAAATTTTAAATCCCGGCGATGAAATTTTAATTACCGGAATGGAACATCATTCGAATATTGTTCCCTGGCAGTTAATTTGTGAAGAGAGAAATGCTAAACTAAAGATAATTCCAATTGACGATAATGGAGAATTGATTCTCGATAATCTTGAAAATCTCATTACCGAAAAAACAAAGCTTGTTTCCGTTGTTTACATTTCGAATTCTCTGGGAACTGTTAACCCGGTCGAAAAAATAATTGAAATTGCTCACAGCAAAAATGTTCCTGTGTTGTTAGATTGCGCTCAAACAGTAAGTCATGTTAAAGTTGACGTTCAAAAATTAGACTGCGATTTTCTTGCTTTCTCAGGTCATAAAATCTACGGGCCAACAGGAATCGGAGTACTTTACGGTAAAGAAAAATATCTGGAAGAAATGCCGCCCTTCTTTGGCGGAGGCGATATGATTTCCAAAGTAACATTTGAAAAAACAACTTATAACCAATTGCCTTATAAATTCGAAGCAGGAACTTCCAACATTGCAGATGCTATTAGCTTGGGTACTGCTCTTGATTATGTCAATAGTATCGGTCTAGATTCAATTCACAGATACGAAGATGAGCTTTTAAATTATGCTACTGAAGCAGTGAAGGATATTCCGGGATTAAAGATAATCGGTACTGCTGCAAAAAAATGTTCTGTTTTATCATTTGTGTTTGATAATATTCATCCGCATGATATAGGAACATTCCTGGATTTTGAAGGCATCGCCGTTAGAACAGGGCATCATTGTACGCAGCCGGTTATGGACCGTTATTGTATTCCTGCTACAACGAGAGCATCCTTTGCATTTTATAACACGAAAGAAGAAATCGATGCTTTTATTAAAGCATTGAAAAAAGTTACAGAGGTATTCAGTTAAAATGGATTTGGAATTAAGAGAACTTTATCAGCAAGTAATTCTCGACCACAATAAAAGTCCGAGAAATTTTAAGATATTAAGTCCGGCAAATCATTCTGCCGAAGGATACAATCCTCTTTGCGGCGACAGGCTAAATATATATATGAATGTTGAAGATGATAAAATTACGGATATTGCTTTTCAAGGTTCCGGATGTGCAATCTCAAAAGCATCAGCATCCTTAATGACTTCAATAGTCAAAGGCAAAACAAAAGAAGAAGCCGAAAAAATTTTTGAGAGGTTTCATGATTTGATTACCGGTAAGTTAGGTGATAATCCCGACATTGAAGATTTAGGCAAGTTGGCAGTATTTGCCGGCGTAAGGGAATTTCCCGCAAGAGTTAAATGCGCAAGTCTTGCCTGGCACACGATGATAAATGCACTTGAAGGTAAAGAAGAAAAAGTTTCTACGGAATAAAAAGTTTAGTAAGTAATATAAAAAGTATCAGTCATTACGAATCCCGATTCACCAATCATTAGGTTGTATCGGGATGAAGTAATCTCCAAGTTTGAGTGATTCAAAAGTGAGATTGCTTCATCCAACCAATATTCAAATCTGAACCATGTTGGATTCGCAATGACGATAGATTAATTTTTAGCTATAATAAGACATGGTTATCAACTAAAAATTAGAATTGTCATTCATATGACAAATAAAGGCAAGGCCTTTTTTGATAACTCGCAATGACTATTGACAATATTTCTGTTTTTAATATGCAGTCATCATAGAATAATTAAAAAATAAATGTTATTATTTTTCATTAACCTCAATGGTATTTTGCTATTATGCATTCAAATATTAACACAAACAGCAGCCAAGTAAAAAACATGAGCGAACTGAATAAACAAGAGTTGGAAGAAAAAATAATTGAAGTATTAAAAACATGCTACGACCCTGAGATACCGGTTGATATCTTTGAATTAGGGCTTATATACGAAATAGGAATAGATAACGATGCAAATGTTAATATAAAAATGACATTGACATCGCCTGCATGCCCCGTGGCAGGCTCTCTTCCGGGTGAAGTCGAATTAAAAGTCAGGTCTCTTCCGGAAGTTAAAAGCGCAAGTATTGAAATTGTTTGGAGTCCGCCGTGGGATAAAGAGATGATGTCGGATGTAGCAAAAGTTGAATTAGGATTTATGTAGAAAAAGTTCAAGTTAATGTTCAAGTGCAGGAGGTTTTAAATAATCTTAAACTTGCTCTTGAACTTCCGGATTTCGCAAAGAAAAAACAGAAGTAAAATAAACAAAAGGATTAAACGATGTTTAATATCATTTCCCGCCCGCCAATATATGATCAGAATGCTGTTCAGCCAATGAGAGACGAACTCGTTGCCGTTGGATTTAAAGAATTATTAACACCAAAAGAAGTAGATGAAGCTATTTCCGTTAAAGATGATAAATTAATTTTAGTTATGGTGAACTCTGTTTGCGGATGCGCAGCAGGAAGTGCAAGGCCGGGAGTTTCACTTGCTTTACAAAACAAAAAAATCCCGGACAAGCTTTACACAGTTTTTGCCGGGCAGGAAAGAGATGCAGTTGACAGGGCAAGAAGCTACATAAAAGGTTATCCGCCGTCGTCACCAAGCATTGCAATGTTCAAAAACGGCGAACTGATATATTTTATGCAGCGTTACGACATCGAAGGAAGAAATCCTCAGGATATCGCAGCAGATTTAATTGAAGGATTTAATGAAGTCTGCGCTGCCGAAGGACCTTCAATAAGTCCTGAGTATTTTGCGGAAATCGAACATGCAAAGATGTGCGGATCTAAAATTCCTTTATACAAAAAGTAAAACAAATACGAAATATAAATTCAAATCAAAGCAAGAATGATTGAGCAAGCGATATGAAATTCAGTACACAAGAAGAATACGGTATAAGATGCCTCCTAAGGATTGGTAAATCAAAAAGTTCAAACGGATTAACGATTCCCGAAATCAGTGAAATGGAAGGTTTGTCCCAGGCAAATGTCGGCAAACTTCTGCGTACATTGCGGCTTGGCGGTTTCATTGAAGCATCGAGAGGCCAGACAGGCGGATATAAATTGGCAAGAAACGCAAATGAAATAATTATCGGACATGCACTTGCTATCTTGGGCGGCAGACTATTCGAAGAGGATTTCTGCGACTTACACTCGGGAGTCGGAAATATTTGTACCAACTCCATCGATTGTTCGATTCGTTCACTCTGGGGAATTATTCAAAATTTGTTAGATGGGGTATTAAACAAAATGACTCTTGAAGACCTTTTGGGCAAAGAAGATCAAGTAAAAGAAATCGTCACCAATCTTGCAGAAGAAGTTAACCCGGATGTTCTGAAGAATTAATTTTTACCTGCAACTATGTTCATTAAAAGGGGGACTGTTTCCTGGTTTCGAATACTTAATTGTAACCAAAAATTTATAACGCTTTTTCTTAATAGTTTGCAATTCCGCATAGTTTCTTATTAAACAACCATTAAAAACTTTCCCATCCAAAAAAAATCCAGCTAATTATTGATTTCTTTAAATTAGAATTTTAAGTTAAACTAACTAATAAAAAAATATTTAATGCTGATAGAAGAAATTTCACTCTTCCATAACAAGATGGAGCTTTTAACCCCGTTTGAAACTTCAATGGGGATAGAGTTTTTTGAAGAACATATCATTGTAAAAATTGACGGCGAGGGACTCACAGGCTGGGGAGAATGCGTTGTGGAACCAACCCCTTCATATTCCTCAGAAACAATAAAAACAGCATGGCACATTCTCAGCGATTTTTTAATCCCATCTATTTTGAAAAAAAACATATCGAATATTGATGAGTACTTAAAAATCACCTCATGGATACGTGGACATAGGATGGCCAAGGCAGGTGTCGAAGCAGCATTATGGGATCTGTTTGCCAAAGCAAAGGGAATTAGTTTATCCGATCTATTGGGCGGAACACAAAAGGAAATAATGGTAGGTGTTAGTGTAGGAATAAAACCCGATATAAAAACCCTTCTTGATGAAATAGCCGGATTTATAAATGAAGGATACAGAAGGATAAAACTGAAAATAGCACCCGGAAGGGATATACAATTTATAAAAGCCGTAAGAAAAGAATTTCCGGATATTTTATTTCAAGTAGATGCGAATTCATCCTACGAATTAAAACAATTGGATTTGCTCCGGCAAATGGATATTTATAATCTGCTATTAATTGAACAGCCTCTCGGATATGAAGATATTTACGAACATTCAAAATTGCAGAGAGAATTAAAAACTCCAATTTGTCTTGACGAAAGTATAAGATCGCTTGGAGATGCAAAGGCAGCCTTAGAATTGGGTAGTTGTAAAAATATAAATATTAAGCCGGGGAGAGTTGGCGGTTATACCGAATCAATTTTAATTCATGACTATTGTGCAGCACAAAATATTCCTGTCTGGCATGGAGGTATGGATGAATCAGCAATCGGACGGGCTGGTAATATTGCATTAGCTTCATTACCCAATTTCAAATTGCCGGCAGATTTATCCGCAAGCAACAGATACTATAAGGAAGATATTGCCGAACCATTGTTTAAGCTTAATAAGAACGGGACTATAAATGTACCAACCGGAGCAGGCATCGGAGTTGAAGTCGATATTAAAAGATTAAATAAAGTAACTGTTTTTAAAAAAGAATTTAAAGCTTAAAGGATTTTAAATTTGGACTCTTTAAAAATTGTTTTTAAGATTTTCCTATTCTATTCATTTGCTTTTCTCTTTACGGGTTGTCAGCAAAAAAAATTACAAACGGCAGATCTGGTTTTAAAAAATGGCTTTATTTATACCGTAGACAGCCTTAACACTAAAGCGGAAGCAGCTGCAATTAAAGATGGAAAATTCATTTTTATCGGGAATGATAACGCTGCGATCAATTTTATAGGAGAGAAAACTAAAGTTATCGATCTTGGAGGGAAAATGGTTCTTCCGGGATTTATAGATGCGCACTGCCACCCTATTAGCTCATACCGTTATTTTTATGAGTTGAATCTATACGGATTAAAAACTGTTGCTGATATTCAGAGTGCAATTAAAAAATATTTGGTATCTCATCCTGGCTCGCAATATATTAAAGGAAGAGGCTGGAGCGATACGGACTTTCCCAAGACGGGACCGGATAAAAAAATAATTGATGAAGTTGTAAGGGAAATTCCCGTTTCTTTTTCTTCAGATGGAGGGCATTCAATTTGGGTTAATTCAAAAACTCTTGAATTGGCAGGCATAAATAAGAAAACAAAAAATCCTGCAGGAGGTATTATAGAAAGGGATCCCCTTACTCAGGAACCTTTCGGTACATTGCGCGAGGGTGCGGCTGACCTTGTTTCAAAAGTCTTCCCCACTTACTCGGTTGAAGAGCTTATGAAGGGATTGGAAGATTACCAGGAAATGGCTTCAAAATTCGGAATTACAACAGCTCATGACGCTTATCTTGATGCTGGAAGCAATGAACCCGCAGCATATCGTAAACTCGAAAATGGCAATAAGTTGAAAATGAGATTCCGCGCTTCGCTTTATGTCGATCCCGACAAAGGGATTGAACAAATAAAGTCATTAAACGAAGAAAGAGAAAAAAATAAAAGCGAACTTTTTCAAACAAATGCCGCCAAAATATTTATTGACGGGGTAGTTGAAGGGAGCACTGCATATCTTAAAGAACCATACAAGCATATACCCGGTTCACACGGTGAATTGCTTTGGGATCTTAATAAATTAAATAAAATTTGTTCGGAACTTGATAAAGACAAATTTCAGATTCACGTTCATGCAATTGGCGATGCGGCAACTTCCGTAACACTTGATGCTTTTGCATATGCTCTAAAGCAAAATGGAAAAAGAGATTCCAGAAATCTAATAACGCATCTTCAATTAGTTGCTCCATCTGATATTACCCGTTTTAAGAAATTGGGAGTAGTTGCATTACCCCAACCATATTGGTTTATGAAAGATGATTATTATTACAATATACAGGTACCTTATCTTGGTTTGGAACGCGCAGATAAGGAATACCCGATGGAAAGTTTTTCCAAAGCCGGAGTTGTAGTGGCATCCTCCAGCGATTACCCCGTAACTATTCCCTGCAATCCTTTAATAGCAATTCAGGTAGGAATAACACGCAGCGAGTTGAATACTACAGACCCTAAAGAAATCCTTTGGCCTGAAGAACGTGCAACATTAGAACAAATGATAAGAAGCTTTACCATTAATGGTGCCTTTGCAAATTTTCTTGAGAAAGAAACCGGCTCAATTGAGGTTGGGAAGTCGGCGGACTTTGTTGTGCTCGATAAAAACCTTTTCACGATCCCTGTAACAGAAATAAATAAAGCAAAAGTACTATTGACTTTCTTCGAAGGAAAAGAAGTATTTAAAAAAAGCACTTTTACCGATTAAAGATTTTCCGGCTCAAAGTATTTGTCTAAATATTATAAATCACCAACAGCGCTAATTAATCTTTCCCAAAGTTTACTTCCGTTTTCACTATTTGTCATAATCACTATCCCTGAACCTTCTTCTCTATTAAACTGTGAGTAACATCTAAAACCGGTCCGGTTAGCTCCGCTGTGATAAACTATATTACCGGTAATTGTTGAATCAATTCCCCATCCCAAACCTCTGTAAGAAAATATTCCTAGAGCACGTCCGGGCCTGTCAATTACATCACGAATATCAACTCGGATTTGGTGTGATAACATTTCAGATATCATTTCATTAGATAATGAAAAATCACCGGTAGTATCCGGTTTCATTATCTCAATCATAAATTTTGCATACTCATCCGGAGTTGTGTAAAGTGTGTAAGCTGCATCGGCATGCGTATATTTACTTCTTTTATTGCATTTTCCCAAATTGTTATGTCCCGTGGCAATTTGCGGGTTAAACTGTTTAGTCCAAACAAAGCTAGTTGATTTAAATCTAAGTTTATCAAACAGTTCTTGCTTGGCAAAAACTTCAAGCGGTTCATGCGTTATATGTTCGACAACTCTTTGCAAATAATACATCCCTTCGCCGGAATAGCTGAACTTGGTTCCGGGTTTAAAGTAAACCGGAAGCGGTCCTCCCTTTTCCTCACCGCCTTTTCTCCAGTTAGGCAAACCGCTTGTATGAGTTAGTACCATTCTTGCCGTAATCATTTTTGAATAATCTTCTTCCGGACTTACAAATTCTTCGCTAAGATAATTGTAGAGCGGTTTGTCTAAATCTAATTTTCCTTGTTCAACTAATCTTAAAACCAAATATGTAAAAACAGGTTTACTCATTGAACAAGCTTCAAACATAGTTTCATGATTTACTTTTTTTCTCCCGACAACATCGGTTACTCCAAAACATTTAGACCACTTAAGCTTATAATCTTTTATAATACTGATTGATACTCCCGGAACTTTCAGTTCTTCCATTAATTGCGGAGTAAGCATCTCAAGTTTTTCAGTTACATCAAATAATTTTGGAATTTTATTAAAAGACTTTTTACCTATCTTATTTAATGATACATAAGCCGCCCATCGTACATCACGGTCGTCATCATATAATAAATTAAGAAGTTGAGGAACTGCTGACTCTGCCTCTTTTTTAAATTTGCCTAAAGCGAGTGCCGAACACCATCTAACATTTGAGTTTTTATCCTTTAACGCTTCCTTAAGAGAAGGAATCGCTTTCTTACCCTCAGGCGCAATTTTAAATAATGCAATTGCGGAGCACCATTTTGTATCATCATTCTTATCCGATAAAGATTTTACTAAATAATCGACAGCTTTATCTCCGTAATTAACAATTTTTATAATAGCGTCACCGGCAGCAAACGGATCTTCATTTGAGAAATTATTTATCAGCGCAAGTATGTTATTACCATTGGATGAATCTATTTCCTGGGAAAATGTATTTGAAGCTGTTAATAAGAATGAAATGATAAAGAGAATAAAATGTTTAATTGTTTTTTCCATTATTGTTGATGCAATTTTAATTAAAAATTCAACTAGTATATTTTTTTATTTTTATACAATTTGCAATCTTTCCAAATTCCTCTTCAAAAGAAAAGATTATTGGTATCCCGCCTGTATGTAAAAAAATAACCGGAATATTTTTATCAATGATTTTCTTTGCGGTAAGATCTATTAAGCCCGCCATTACTTTTCCTGTATAAATTGGATCTAGTAAAATTCCCTCAAGATCAGCGCAATCCAAAATTGCTTTTTTGCCTTCTTCTGTTATTACACCATATTTAGAAAAATAGTCATCATAACATTCAATTGATAATTTATCGGGATCAATTTTATAATCAAATATTTGTGCACTTTCCCGGATAATTTCTTTTGTTCGCTGAATAATTTCATCAGTTTTTCTGGAAACACTAACTCCGATAATCCTGGCATTCGGCATAAATATATCAGTCCCTAATATTGAACCGGCAAAAGTTCCGCAAGAGCCAACGCCTAAAATTATTTGGACCTTATTATCTCCAAATTGCCCGGACAGTTCTTCAATCGCTTTAACGTAACCGAGAGCGCTCAAACCTGTGCTGCCGCCAACCGGGAGAATAAATGGTTTATGCCCTTGACTTAAAAGATCACCAGCCCACTTTTCCATTGCCAATGTTAAATGATCATTTGCATCATCATCAACGAGATACCGTATTTCGGTTCCAAACAAAACGTTTAACAGTATGTTGCCTTTGTAAGATTTAAATTCCGGCCCACCGAGAACGAGTTTAACATCGAGTCCAAATTTACGAGCCGCTGCAGCAGTCATCCGTGCATGATTGGATTGAATTCCACCTGCAGTTAAAATAACATCATAACCGCCGTTGATGATTTCGGCAAAATCATATTCTAATTTCCTTGCTTTGTTTCCGCCCCCGGCAAAGCCTGTTAAATCATCCCGTTTAATAAACAATTTGGATAAGCCAATCTTTTTTGCCAGCCTTGGTGCCTCCTCTAAAGGTGTAGGAATATTGGCAAGCTTCACTCTTGGTATATCATCAAACATTTTGGTTCCAATATTCAATCTTGAATATGAGAATCTCGTAATTAAGAAAAATGAATATTATCAATTCATAATCATCTATTATTTTTTACTACTCTAAGGATCGGATAATTTTCTCCTATCTTCAACAGATGTTCAAAACTCTTGTAGGTAACTAATCCTAATTCCGATTTAGGTTCAAGAGCAGTTACAATCATATTGTTATCTAATTGTTTTGTGGGAATAAAAATGTAATCGCCTTCCGAAAGACTATTTGGAATTTCTTTTACCTCAACAGCCGGATTTACAATTGTATCTCCCTCAAAATTCATTGAATCGATTCTGCTTATATAATACTGTTCTATCTTATCGCCTTCTCTCTTTTTATAATTGAAATACTTAACGGATTGTCTATCGGCCCAATCGATAATTTCTTTCAGGTTTTTAGGAACCAAATACCCGCTTGGTCTTTCCACATCATACAATGACTTGACAACCGGACGGAAATCATTTACAGTAATCACCGTATCTTTATTCGAATAGAGTGAGAGAAGATGTAATTTTAATTTCTCTCCGTTCTTCACGTGATCCATTTGGATTGCAACTTTATTACTAACGTTATTTTTGATTAATTTTTTCCGTTCCCTTCTTACCATCGACTTAATTTTGTCTTTATGAAGATAAATGAATTTGAGAAAACCAAGCATACCTGTTTTCTGCCCAAAGCTTCTTCTTTTTATATTTTCAACTTGATTATCTTTACTGTTATTTAACCCTTCCTGGATAAATGAAAACGAACCGAGAATGCCGGGGTTTTGCCTTCCGTCATTAATATCAAAAGTACTGTATCTTATAAGCTCAACTTCCGGCGGACCGCCGAGAATGTATTCCTGAAATGAAAAATTCCTTTTATTAAAATATTTTTTAATGTATGGAATATATTTTTTTTCGGAATAATCACGAATTGCTTTTGAAATATTCGGATTAGTTAGCGTACCGACCTGTTCGTCAATATTTTTAATATAACCGTACTTTATCCAGCTTTCTGAGAAGGGACCATATTCGTGTATATCCATACAGGCTTCGGGCAGATATTTATAAAATAGTTTTTGTAAACCTTGTGTTTCCGGCTGCACAAGTGTTAGATGATCTCTGTTTAAATCGGCATCGTTTCCGTTTCTTCTTTGATTTTTTTCCGAACCATCCGGATTTACTTGCGGTACTATCATGACATCCATCTTCGTAAGTAAAGAATCGAGTTTTCCCGAAGCAAAGTCTTTTAATAATAACAGTGCGCCTTCTTTTCCCGAAGGTTCATCTCCATGCTGCTGGCAGAAAAGCAATACTTTTATTTTTGATTTATCTTTTCCGAATTTAGAATTGGAAATTTTGACTACATATAAATTCCTTCCTTCGGCTGATTTTGCAATTTGTTTCAATTGTAGTTCATTGTTCCATGAAGGAAGTTCATTAAGGTATTGCACTAATTCATCATAAGAAGTTAATTTCGTGAAGTTACTTACTTCCAGAGGAGTTTTCATGTTTTGAGGATAAATAAAAACACAAAAAAAGAATGCAAATAAAATTGAAAATAAATTTTTCATAATTTCCTACTTAATTAGTAGCATTGATTTTGTTTGCGAAAATAAATTTGATTTCAGCCGGTAAAAGTAAACACCACTCGGCAAATTCTTTGCATCGAAAAAAATTTTATGCAAGCCGGATGCTAATTGTGAATTTATCAGAGTTGCAATTTCACTGCCAAGTATATTGTAAATCTTTAAAGTTATAAACTCTGATTTGGGTAAAGAAAAAACAATTATTGTACCCGGATTAAAAGGATTAGGATAATTATTCAATAAATGATAATCCGGTTCCTGCATTTTAATATCGCGACTAACTGATGAAGCATAATCAAAATTCCCTGTTGAAATTTGATATTGTAATCCATCATAAGTTGTAATCGAATATCTTAAATTATTCATCGCAGCAATCTGCCGTGTATTTGTTCCTGAAGAAGCTACGTATGTCGATGAATCAACTTTTGTTGTTGCACGTGCATCAACAACTATTAATGGAAAATTACCTGCTGATTCAATAGTATTTTTATCTTTATTGATTTTTAATAATTCAATACCATACGAATAAACACCAAGGCGTTTTCTATTTAGCATTAGACCCCAAAGAACCGCACTCGTTCTATTTTCGTAATAATCGGAATTTTCCAATAGCCTTGGTTGATAAACAAATTCTTTAAAAATATTTAACCCAATATTATTTGTCATTTCTCCGTAATAGCCTGCGTAAGGTTCGGTATCCGTATTACCGACAAAATATTGTCCTGATAATTTCCCGGCAGTGCCGAAAAAATATATAGGAGTACCGTTTGAAATTTTGTTTTCAAATGCCTGCGATGCCGGTTTAGTTGAATCAGCTAAAAGAGAAATTAAGTTTAATGAATCGCTGAGGACTGCAAAACACGATGCATTATTTATTTTATCAATTGCATCTTGAGTTTGAAGCGAATTTTCGGAAACAAAAAGTAAATCATAATTAAATCCCCGCGAGGCTATAAAATCTGAAACAATAGAAACCTCATTAGTGAATCCTTGATTTGAAATTATTAGAACAGATTGAGGATTAACATCATTAAGAAAAACATCAAAACCATTCGACAATTGTCCCTGAATTTGGTCGGTGCCGGTTAACCATAAATTTGTTTTTGGTGTTTTGTATATTCGAGAAGTGTCAACTTCTTTGGCTGTTTGAGGAATAAATGAAATTGTCCGGGAATTAAAATTAAACTTCCAACCAGCTATAAGTTGATCGCATTTCAAATTCTCAATTGTATAATTTCCCGATTCATAATTACTATAGATTGTCCGGTTATCTTTTTGAAAGATTGCCACTGCGCCGCTCCCCATTACCTCGCCTATCCCGTTTTTATCAATTACAATAGCAGTTCGATCATCTATTCCGATTCCCATCAAATTTTTGCCGTTTAATTTTGAATAATTATAGATCATAGGAATTAATCTTGCAAATCTTGCCCGTTCGGTAAAATGAGAATCAATTAAAACATCCGGTACTAACCCCAAAAAATCATCATCTAAATCGATATTGTTGTTGAAAGGATTAGTGATATATGCTAATAAATTTCCGGAGCCGTGTTTAGCAGTAAATACAACATCTCCAAGTACCATTGCACCTGCACTTGTCCCGGAAATTACTCCGCCGTTATTAAAAACATATCTTATCGCATCTTCTGTTTTAGTATCCTTCCATTTTGAAATGTAATTGTACTGGTCGCCGCCTTTAATAAATACAGCGTTTGCAGATATTAGTTCATCATAAGTCGATTGTGAATCGGCGAGTTCCCTGCTGTCAATCTTTTTATTATATGCAGACGAAGCACCTAAAGAAAGAAAATAATCCGGGATCCAATTTGTCTCATCATTAACCGAAAGGATTATTATTTTACCGCTGTCGGCTTTTTGAACAATCCATGAATATGGTGCATTGCTCCAATCATTATAATTTTCTGAACCACCGCCAATTGCACAAATATATCCCTGACCGTAAACAGAAAAATTTAATGATATAAGAATTACGAAAAAGAAATTTTTCATTCTTAGCACATTACATATTAAAAACTCATCCCCAACGAAATCCTATGTACGCTTGGCAGAATATCATAAATTGAATAAGCATAATCGAATCTAATTAAAGTCTGAGAAATCGGAAGATTTACTCCGGCTCCGAAAGCAAATTTTTCATCGTCGTAATTATATTTGTATCCGCCGCGCAAATAAAATCTATCGAAGAAAGAAAATTCGGTTCCTAAATTTATTCTTTCACTATTATCGTTGGGATGAATTGCATCTACATCTCCTCTTACTTTAATAAAATCCGCTTGATAAATATCGAATCCGATTCCAACCTGAAAATATAAAGGGAGAGGATAGCTGTCTGTTTGAAGCTGTGCAGGCGCTAACCTGCTTAACGGAAAGTTTGCATTTTTATCATAAGTAATATTCAGATCGGGGCCACCGAATTTCAAATCTCCGCCGAAATTCGCCATACTCATAGCAATTGTTAAATTTTGAAAATCCAGTCGGTACTGCGTTCCAACATCGAAAGCAAAACCATCGGCTGCTTCATTCCAGATTCGCTGGTAAACATATTTAACCGTTACACCTACGTTAAATCGATCCGTTAAAAATCTTGCATACGAAATTCCGAGGGCTAAATCTTGAGCGTCAAAATAACGGCCTGTACCATTTGGTTCCTGTTCGGTAGTAATCTCCATTTGGCCGGTTGAAAAAACAATCATACTTGCATCTACTACACCGGCCTCGCCTAAATTATATGCAACCGAAGCAGCATTCAAATCGAATAAATTAAACCAGTTTGTATAAGAAAAATTAACATCGACATTTTTCACTTTTGCAATTCCGGCAGGATTCCAAAAAACAGCCGAGGCATCATCGACTAAGCCGATTACCCCACCGCCCATTGCTTCCTCTTTAGCGCCTAAATGTATTTTGAGGAATTGAGCTCCCGATGTTCCCAAATTCGGATTTTGTGCCAACAAACTGGAAACGCTAAAAACAAAAATTAATAAAATGTAATACTTCTTCATTTTAAACTCCAAGAATTCATATTCCGGTTAAACTCATTAAATAATTTTTCCTACTTAATAACCGCGAACCTTTCGATATATTTTGAATTTTTTGTTTGAACAACATAAATGTAAACTCCCGGGGCAATTTCTCTTCTTCCCTCTGCTCTCAAATCCCAGCTCTCAGTGCCGCCGATAGAATTATGGTAAAGTGTTTTTACCAAATCGCCGCTGACTGTAAAAATGTAAATCGTACATTGCGAGGGAAGATTTATAAATTTAATCTGCCTGAGCGGTTCTCTCCTAAGCTCGCCGTACTCTTTTTCGTACAATGACGAAACAAGATAAGGATTGGGAACCACTCTAATTTTATTCATCTCCTGTGATTGTAAATTTTGATCGACAGATGCACCTTTGATTTTAAATCTATATTTATCCAAAATACCAGGTAAAACCGGCTCAATGGTTTCAACAGAAAATGAATTACCAGCCGAAGGAGGATCGTCAGGATTAAACTCGACTGAACCTTCGATGCCTTTAAACTCAAATGTATCCGAGTTGAAAAGTGAATTGACAACAAGGACTGTATCTAAAGAAGAATTTTTAACAATTATATTGATGAATCCGCCGCTATCGGGCACTGTACCGTTTCCAATAACAGAAATAATGTAAATATCATTTGTAACTAACTTCTCATCCGTGACGGAAAATTTCATATCAATATTATCTGTGCCTCCGATCCTGCTGACATCTTTGATTAAATTTGGAGGCTGAAGCCTAAATATCACTCCATCCGATGTTGCCTGTTCCTGATCGAAAGCACAAGGTCGGGGATAAATGACTGTATCCTGTCCATCCTTTAAAGCATATGTTGAATAATTTATAGTTATCAGATCACCGGTTTCCGGCAGTTGTGCAGCAGGAGTACCGGGATCATCTTCTAATTTTACCTGCAATCCCGAACCTTGAATAGCAATAGTTCTTCCGCCGGGCGGATAACCAGTGCCCGTACGCCCGATTGTATCGCCGGTGGTCAAATTATAAATATCGAATGAAGAAGACGTAATAAACTTTATTCCATATTTATATGGTTTGGTTTGTGAAGAATCAAGAACGGTGATTGTAACTTTTGTCAGCAAATCTCCTATCTCATGCTTTGCTAAATAGGTAAAGCCGACATCATATTTATTCCCGGTTAATGATTCATCATCGACCGGAGTAACGGTTAAAGAATAATTTGATAATCCATTTCCCAGATGCTCAACATCTTCTGCAGAAACAGCATTTCTGCCGATTGCACTTGACCTGGGAGTTAGTGAAATTGTGTTTACAGCCTCCAGAGTATTTCCTACGGGACATTCAAGACTTTGAATTTGACTATTTCCTCTATCGTATGAAGTTATCGAATACCAATAATCAAAACCATTTAGAACAGTAGTATCTGTAAAGCTGTATTGAATTCCTTTATCGGCTCCGATGCCGTCTACCAAATCGAAGTCGGCAATTTTGGTCCATGTAAGTCCGTTATCATTGCTGCGGTAAACTCTATATCCTTCAAAATCATATTCCCCGGAAAAAGCATCTTTACTTTTTTCTGCAGAATCATCCCAATATAAAATAGATTTTGAATCACCGGCTACACCTGATAAATTTGGGCGCGAAGGTGGTTTAGGAAGATTGAAGTCGGCATCAACTGTACTACGAGCCTGATCTGTGACGCTTAAAATCTCATCCAGTGTCTCCCCTGCAACAAGTGCGGTTATGAATGTTAGAGTATCTCCCGCATTCAAGTTGTATGGACCGGACGAAACATTTGCAACAAGATCTAAACCGGAAGCCGGAATTGTAGCCGGATCATCAAAATGCAAATTCGAATTATTACCGAGATGAAAATATTTATACCCGATTGATGAATTGTACAGACTTGTACTGCTCGACATAATACCGTACTGAACTGAATCAATATCGTAATCATCATCGTACACATTATAATGCATATCTGTTATACCAAGTTCCTGCCCATTTACTTTTGGTGTTTTCAAAAACGCAACTCCAAAGTAGCCGGTTTTCCCGTCGGGCCACTCCGGGGAATAACCGTCATCAAAAAAGTAAACTACCTGTTTGTCTCTATTGAAATCCAGCTTATCATCGGCATATTCGGGAACCCCGCCGCTGACATTTCCAACATCTATGTCGGTATAAAGATTAAAATATAAATTGCTGTAATTATTTTGACTTGTGTTGATAATCTGGAATTTATAAAAGATAATATTTTTTACGAAACTCACTCCGAAAGCATATCCGGTTTGTGCAACTTCAATTCCGAGATTGGCTACCCTGTTGTTGCTGTCGCAGTAAACGCAATAGCTGTCCTGATCGGAAATGATCAGCGGATTACCCTGCGCATCTTTTACAGGCCAGCCTAATTGTTTATTCCATGTCGAAGGATTGTCGCTAAAAGCAATTTTAGCCGAATCTTTATTATGATAACCGCCGACGGCTTCCCATTCTTCATCGTCGGTGTATCTTCCCTGGATAACGTTTCCCGGAATTCCTACCATCGGATTTATACGGTAGATATACTGCTTCCCGCTGTTTATCGGGAATTCACCCGAAGGTCCCTGTGTTAAAGTTCTCGGGTAAAGCTTTCCTCTATTTTCAAAAAATAAACCGATGTTGCTCGCATTATGCGTACCGCCTGCTCTATCGGTAATATCGAAAACTTTATCGAGAGGAGCCGGTCGAAGGTCTTTATCTTTTTCTTTAATTCCCTGCTGTGCAAATAAAAAATTTGCAGCAGTTAAAAAAGGGAGCAATATTATGTAAATTCTTTTCATGATAATTCTACTAAAAAATGATTTCTAATTTTTCTTAACATTAATTATTAAAATTTAACTTCCGCACCTAACCGGATATACCGCGGCGGCCCGTAATTTGAAGGATCCTGCATATATGCTGTGGAATGTCCGCCTACAAAAGTGAAATCAGGATCTCCCGTATCCGGATAGACATAAAGAATGTTTCTATGATCAGTTAGATTCAAAATTTCGGCAAAAATTCTAAATTCAAATCCGGGCATCGGAATTTGCTTACCGATCATCAAATCTATATTATATGCTCCAGGCATTCTAAGTGAATTTTTTTCAACGAAGCCGACATCTCTTCCCGACGGTGTATAAGGATAACCGGATGAAGCCTGAATTATCAGGCTAAAATCCATATTATCAAATATTTTACTTCCGAAAACTTCTGGTCCTTCGCCTTGTGGAATCATAAATGTTCCTGTTGCATTAAATACATGAGTCTTGTCAAAATCCAAATAATACAATTGAGTCGATTCCTGGGTACCTGGATATTGCTCGGTTTCCGATGATGCACTTCCCTTTGCAATCGAATAAGTGTAAGTTAAACTGCCGCCGAAATATCTATCCGGTCGGATATTAAGATCAATTTCAAATCCTTTGATGTTAGCGTAATCTTCATTTACATAAAGAGTATAACCAACAAATCTTCCGTCGTGATAAGGCAAATAATAATGCGTCCCGATTAATCCGGTAACATCTTTATAATATGCAGTAACATCCAGTGCGACACGATCAGAAAATTGATGTGATATACCAACTTCATATGCAACTGTTCTTTGTGCATCGAGGTTTGCCTGCCCGAACAACGGTTCTCTGACATTCAAATCATATTGATGATTTTCAAACAACGGCTGAAATTCCGGATTTTGGAAAAAATGCCCATAAGCAAAATGAATTTTTGTCCTGTCCGAAATAGGGTGCGCAATACCGATTCTTGGAGATATTTGTGATCTCGGCTTTACTTTAATAACAGAATTTGGATCTAAGGGATTCTGCCGGAATTCAACATTTGCATTCAAATAATCATAGCGTAAACCTAAATTTAAAATCAGATAAGGAAGTTCAATTTTATCTTGAACATAACCTGCAGCTTCAAAAGGATTTGTGTGGTAATCATTTATATAAGGATAATCCCTGTTCGGATCATAAATATTGAAATATCTAAGCCAGTGTTTTTTATATGCAAGACCGAACTTAACTTCGTTAATATCATCGACCTGCCAGACTGCGTCTCCTTTAATATCTCCTGTTGCAGTTCTGCTGTCGGTCAATTCCAGAGGATTCGCAAGCTGGTAGAATTCAAATCCGTTTCCGTATTGCGAAAAATATTGGAACTGGGATGAGGTTATATATTGTGAAGTGTCTTTATTAACCCCGGAATAATAGCCCTGGTTGAAATAAGAAATTTTAATATTGTAAAAGAAATTATTTGCAATAGTATGTGTAACCGAAATTGCGCTCTGCCAGCTATCTGTTCGCCTTCTCAAATATTGATCAGGTATGTACTTATAATCGTGGCTGTAATTCTGTCTTCTGCCAAGGCTTCCCCTGTTTGTTACTGCGATTTTTAAATCCGGAATTGATGAAGTATTCAGTTTGGTAAAGAAAATTAAATCTTTATTATATCCGAACGGTAAATAGCTTCCTTCCTTATTTTCTTCACCGGAAATAAAAAAGTTTAAATACTTTGAAAATACCGGTCCGCTTAAACTTCCGTTCAGCCGCATCTGGTGAAGGGCATTATAACGAGTAATACCGAATTCGCTTGACCTGTAGCTGATCCTTCCCGAAAACTTATCAGAACCGTCGCGTGTAACGATATTAACAACGCCGCTTAATGCATTTCCATATTCGGCATTGAATGTTCCGCTTAGCAGACTCATCTCTTGTATTGCATCGTTATTCAACTGTGTGGCCAATCCGCCAAGAAGAGGATCCTCAACATATGTTCCGTCAATTAAGTAAGCAACTTCATCCGACCGGCCGCCTCGTATATGCAGATTGGAACCGCTTCCGACCACACCGGCCTGCAAGGATAATAAATCTGTAAAAGTTGAAACGGGTAATGCCTCTATTTTTTCACGCGATATTACCGAAATTGTACTGGTTATATCTTTGTGAATCATAGGCGCTTTTGCGGTAACTACTACCTCCCCTACTTCAATAGATTTTGTTTTCAATTCAACAGGGAGGTATGTGGTTTGATCTACAATAATTTTTACATTTTCAATTATTGTCTTTTCATAACCCAGGTAGCTTACTTTAACTGAATATTTTCCCGGCGGAATATTTAAAATAATAAATTTACCATCTTTATCAGCGGCGGCACCGAGAGTAGTATTTTGAATCAGTACATTTGCACCGAATAATACCTCTCCTGTGTTTGCATCTTTAACTTCCCCTGATAATTTTCCCGTGGTGCCGGCAAATAATAAATCAGCCGAAAGCATCAGCAGGATTAAAAACTTTCTCATAAAAACTCCGATATTATTTCAGTCTTTTAGTGAGATTTATAATTATTAAAACTTCATTCCCTTATTTAATGAATTGCTCATCGTCGTTGGTAATTTTATTGCTCTCATCTAAAATTTGTTTTGCTCTTTTTTCATTTTTTAGTGCACATGCAGTGGCAATAGCATTTATCAGAACTGATATTGCAGCAAACGAATTTGTGTACAGCATATTTTCACTCTTCACTACAAGATTAAGAAAAGAATGAAAAGTAACAGGCGAAGCTTCTTTGTTGGTAATCGCGATTACTTTTATATTTCTTTCCTTTGCCAACTTCGCCGATTCTATTGTCTCTTTAGAGTAAGGAGGAAAAGAAAATACAATAAACAAATCGTCAGGCTTTAAGAATAAAATTTGTTCATGAAAAACTGAAGTAGAGTGATTGAAAGAGTATGCATCAACCGCGACCTGCTTCAACTGGTACGATAAAATTTCCGCAAGCAGGTATGATATTCCCAGTCCTGCAGTAAATACTCTTTTTGATTTTAGCACCAGATCAATAGTTTGATTAAAACTATTCCGTTCAATTAAGCTCAATGTTTCATTAATATTTTTTATATCAAGATTTGCAACCGAAGTGAGTAAATCTTTGTCAATCTTCTTTTTTTCAAATAAGGGAAATATCTCCTTTTTAGAAATTCTGCTTTGCAGCGATTCTGCAATTGCTTCGCGTAATTCACTGAAACCAGTAAAGCCGGTTCTTTGGGCAAAACGAACAATAGAAGCGACACTTGCAGTTGTAGCGGATGAAATTTCCTGTACATTTAAAAAAGGTATCCGGTTAAAATTATTTATAAAGAAATCGGCAATCTTTTGCTGATTCTTAGGTAGTAGATTATACTTATTCTGAATCTGAATTTTTATTTCGTGATGTTTTTCCATAGCCTTAATGTTGGGATCCGGTTATGAACCGGATCCCGTTCTGCAGTTCGTGAGTAC
Source organism: uncultured Ignavibacteriaceae bacterium (assembly GCA_964556005.1). Lineage (GTDB taxonomy): Bacteria > Bacteroidota > Ignavibacteria > Ignavibacteriales > Ignavibacteriaceae > CAZKUR01. Next base: position 32,808 of record CAZKUR010000019.1, read on the forward strand.
TAAATTTTATTTATTTGCGATTTAGACTTTTAAATCCTAACCTTCAAAGCTAGCAGCGTGAAAAACCGGGTGTTACCTTGAAGGTTTCAAAAACTATTTTAAAAAAAGCATCTTTTTAGTTTGATGAAAATTTCCTGCTTTAATAGTGTATATATACATTCCGCTCGTTAATTCTCCGGCATTAAAGTTAACCGAATGACTTCCTGCTTCCATTTCACGATTAATTAATGTAGAAACTTCCTGACCGAGTGTGTTATATATTTTTAAAACAACATACTGTTTGGACGGAAGAGAAAATGATATTTTTGTCGACGGATTAAACGGGTTGGGGTAATTTTGATTCAAACTAAAGCTGACAGGCAGAAGTTGTACTTCAACAGTATTCGAATATTTATATGTCCCGTTAAAATCAACTTGCTTCAACCTGTAACTTACTCTATCTGAATTTATTCCGGAAAATGCATCGGTAAATTCATAAGTTTTAGGTTCGGTTGTGGTTCCTGCACCATCCTTAAATCCTATTGTAATCCATCCGCTTGAAGTATTTTCATTAGTAATCATCCTTTGAATTTCAAACCCGCGATTGTTAGTTTCCGAAGCAGTATTCCATTGAAGGGTTATAAAATTATTCCCCGCAAAAGCTTCAAATGAAGTTAATTCCACCGGCACAATTTGATTATATTTTTGTACAGCTAAATCCATGTTCGAAATCATTTCCGTTTCATCGGCTCCGACGGAAACTGCATAATAAACTGCGACGGAATCCTGAGGATTTATTGAAATCGGATCTTGCGCGGTAATAAAAACAGGGCCGTCGGCTGTATTGGAAATATATTGCGGATCGATTGTACCGTGATTCAGCCATGTCCAGTAATCTGAATCTACAGTATATCCGGAATACCATTCAAATGCAGTAAGCGAAATAAGCGGATGCGATAAAAGTTTAAAGCCGATATTTTCACCGCCTCTATGTGAACGGATTAGATCATTCGCTGCATCGTAACTTACAGTATCAAATCCATATGCACCGTCGGGTTCGGTTATAGTTTCGACACCGATTATCGCATTGAATGCACTTGCTTCACGATTTTTAACATAAAATCTTAAAATAGCGTATGAGGCGTTATTCCATCCGTAAACATTTAATCTCTCAAGAACATTCGGCGGATCGCCAGAGTATGCATTATTATATGCGCCACTAATTTCAAAATCGCTCATTTGAGGATTGGAAACTAAAGTCGTAGCTTCTTCATTATCGGCATCATTAGTATAATCAAAAACAGCATTTTGATTCATCCCGACAAGGAGCGAAAGTCTTTGAACCTGTATTGTTCCGTTTTCATCAGGAGTGTAAACCCTGAATCTTCCGTAAGTATTAATTGTAACTCCAATTGTTCCTGTATTGAAAGAAGCCTGGGCAAAAGTTGTCTGAAAATCCGACAGGGTAACAACGCAGGAAATTACCAGCATGATTAACAAATTTTTCATAATTCCACCTCTTAAAATTTTAAAAATTTATTGCCGAACTGCTTATTTCAGCAGCATCATTTTCTTTGAAAGAGTAAAATCATTTGTTGTAATTTTATACAAATAGACACCTGATGTTAAATTACTTGCATTAAATTCAACTGAGTATTTACCTGCACTCATCTGTCTATTAACAAGTGTAGCAACTTCCTGGCCCAGCATGTTATAAACTTTCAATGTTACGAAATCAGACTTTGGAATGGAAAAATTAATTTTTGTGCTCGGATTAAACGGATTGGGATAGTTCTGTTCAAGAATAAAATCCAATGGAATATTATTATACTCAGATTTTACAGGTGTTAATTCATTATATTTATCCTGAGCTTGTTGTAGACTTGCTAACATTGCTGATTTATCTGATCCATAAGCAACTGCAATATATTGAATGACAGAATCACCGGCGGCAATTGTTTGAGAATTATAAGCAGGAATAAGTACCGGGTCATCAACATTAGGGTCATTTGGATCAGTTATAAACAATGAATCATAAGAATTATAAGTCAGCCATTGATAGAAAATTGAATCTACTCTGTAATCACTATACCAAACAAATGCACCAAGTGATTTAAAATTATCAGATAATGGTTTAAAGCCAACGGCTTCCGTTTTTTTCACACTAATGATTTTTGTAAGAGTAGAGTACGTGCAAGTATCTTGCCCAGTAGTTAAACCTTCCACTTCGGGTACTAATTCCAAGCCGACAATAGCATTAATTGAGCTTTGTTCCATGTTAATGAGTGTAAATTTGACCAAAATTGAATTTAGATTTTGCCAGCAATATATATTCAACTTTTCTAATATATCCGGAGGTGCACCACTAAAATTGTTATTAAAGCTGCCATAAATTTCATAATCTCCGTATGATGGATTTGTAAGTAGTCGAACGGAATCTTCAACATCGGCATCATTATAGTAATCAAAAACTGCATTTGGACCTGTACCAACTAATGGCGTAACTTGATAAATTTGTCTTATTGTATCAGGTAACGAATAAAGTGATATTTTACCCCAGGTATTGACATAAACATTAATGTCATCCAGGTACAAATCCACTTGAGCAATTAATGGTTTGTTCAAACTTAGAAAAGTAAAAATTACTATTCCTAAAAGTAAAAGTTTTTTCATAACGAACCTCCTTTTGTTAATTATTAATTTTAACAGAACTATTATCAATGCCAACCGAACATGAACGGGGGAACAAGCAGAATTAATCCTACAATAAGAAAAATTATTTCCAACGGTAATACCCACCTTGCCCATTTTTCCCAGGGTATATCTGCAAGGGTTAGAACTCCCATCGTTACCGCTGAAGTCGGAATTATCATATTACTGAAACCATCGCCGAATTGAAATGCTAGAACTGCCGTTTGCCTGGAAACGTTTACCAAATCTGATAGAGGAGCCATTATAGGCATTGTAAGAACTGCCTGGCCGCTTCCCGACGGAACGAAGAAGTTTATCATCGTTTGAACAATAAACATTGCCTGTGCCGAAATAACCGGATGGAGAGATGAGATTGGCGCTGCGAGCGCATACAGAATTGTATCTATTATCTCTCCATCTTTCGCAATTATTAAAATCCCTCTTGCGAAAGCGATTATTAGTGCGGTAGCTATTAAATCTTTTGCACCGGCGATAAATGAATCAACAAGTTCACCGACACTTAGTTTTCCTACGATTCCGACAACTATCGCCGTACAGAAAAAAACTGCCGAGATCTCTTCGATGTACCAGCCGAATTTTAACACTCCGAAAATCAGCACGAAAATTCCAATGAGAAAAGTTACCAAAACCAACTTATGCCTTGATGAAACGCCTTGATGATTTTCGACAGCTGAAAAATTTATTGATTTCCTCTTCTCCTGATCCTTCTTGAATGTAATACTAATAGAAGGATTGATTTTTACCTTTTTAGCATATCTTAATACAAAATAAATTGCCACCGCAGTAGTTATCACCCAGACTACACACCGGTATTCAATTCCCGAAAATAATCTCAGCCCCGCGATGTTTTGTGCAATGCCTACAGTAAAAGGATTTAGAAAAGCTCCTGCAAATCCGGCGCCGGCAGCAACGAACGGAATTGCAACTCCGGTAACTGTATCATAGCCCAACATTAATGCCATCGGAACAAAAACAAGTATGAATGGAATTACTTCCTCACTCATTCCGAAAATTGCACCGGCTAATGAAAAAATTATCATGAAAATAGGAATTAAAAGGATTCTTGTTGCCCGTGATTTTTTGTGAGCTTTTGCAATTCCAAGTATAAATGAATCCAGAGCTTCCGTTTTCCTGAAAACGCCGAAAGCTCCACCCACAATAAATACAAAGCCGATAATTAAAGCAGCATCGACAAAACCTTTCATGGGAGCCATCAAGACATCTCCAACTCCTTGCTGGTTGGCCTGAACATAGTGAAATGAATTAGGAATAACCATAGTCTTGCCGTCAAAATGCTTTGTAGCATACTGCCCGGCAGGAATAAACCACGTTAGTACTGCGGTTATTATAATTAAAGAAAAAATTATGAAGAAAGTATTTGGCGCTTTAACCTTTGCTAACTTCATTCTACAACGGTTTTATTTTTTAAATTATATTTTTGTCCTTTTGTCAAAATGCTCATAACAATTCCGGTTGCGGAAAATTTTCCATTTTGATCCGCTTCAATATTTTCCACATGCGTCGGGTCGTATATTATGACCTGGCTTTCTCCGAGGACTTCAAACGTATCGTCGGGGTTTATAAGAATAGCTGTCGATTCATCTATTGCAACGCCTAATAATTCAGGATGCTCAAGTACAACGCTTATCAATCTATTATTTCTTTTTCGTTTTATAAAATGCTGATCGATTATGCATTTAGTTACAAATCCAAATCCTTCTATCGTTTTAACGTTATTCTTTTGTATCGAATTAAATGAAGTAGTGGTATCTTTATTTATTAATTCATCACCGGTTATCATCACCTTACTCATAACAGCAGCTCCTGCGCTGGTGCCGCTTATTACTCCTCCGTTTTCATAAATTTCATGAACTTTTGCAATTAATTTTGTTCCTAATAAATCGCCTGTTAAACGACTTTGATCTCCGCCAGAAAAGAAAATTCCGGTTACACCGTTCAGTTTATTCACATTGGAATCAAGATCAGCTTGTTCTCTGCTGCAAAAAATATAGCTAATATTTTTACATCCAGCTTCATTAAACTCTTTGGCCTCTTCTTTATAAGCTTCAAAAGGAACTGAACTTGCATTTGGAATAATTAAAATTTTAGAATTTTCACCGCCGGCAAGTTCAACTATTTTTTTCATTACACTCATCGGTTTATCACCTCCGCCTATAATTACCAGGTGGCCTTTAGGCTGTGCTAAACAGGTTGACGCAAGAAAAATAAATAAGAATAAAGATTTAATTTTTTTCATCCTATTTCCTTCTGATTAATTGTTGAGCAATTTGAGCAGTTTTAATTAAATCTTCAATCAATATGAATTCATCATTTGAATGCGGATTCTGCGCACCGATTCCAATGTTTATCGTTGGGATTCCTTTTGCATTTAGAGAATTAGCGTCACTTCCGCCAAGGCTAATATTGGGTGCAGGTGTTAACCCCACACTTTTTAGAACACTTTCGATTTCCTTATAAATTTCCGAATCAGGTTTAATTGAATAAGGTTTAAAATCCCAGTCTTTTTGAAACTCAACTTTACCACCTACCATAAGTGATTCATTCTCAAGATAATTTTTAATCAACCCGATATATGAACCTATTTTTTCAATTTTAAAGGATCTGACTTCGCCTTCGATAGTTGATTTCTCCGGTACTACATTAACAGCCGAACCTCCGGAAATTTTTCCGATGTTAATTGTCGTATCATCATCAATCCGTCCCTGCTTTATTTTGGAGATCGCTTTACTCATTATTTCTATAGAATTAATCCCCTTCTCAGGAGCTATTCCTGAATGAGAAGCTCTCCCGTTAACGATGGCTTTAAAACCCATAGCTCCGCATGATTCGCTTATAAAATTTCCCGGGCGAAGAAACGAATCAAAGACAAAACATCTACTTATATTGTCATCCACCTCCAAATATTTTGAGCCGTTCAGCGTCGTCTCTTCACATGTTGTAAATGCAACTGTGAATGGTTTTGTTTCATTATTATTAAATGATATTGATTCAATAAGATATAAAAGGACCGATACGCCAACTCTATTGTCGACACCAAGAACTGTGTTTCCATCGGAAATGATTCTATCATTCAGCACTTTCGGTTTTAATTCAGCGGTCGGACGTGCGGTATCCATATGCGCTAATAAAAGAAGATCTCCACCTCCGTTATATTTGCAAATTACATTCCCGGTATTGCTTTTGGATTTTAAATCCGAGTTATCAATTTTAATTTCTATTAAGGAGTTTTTCGAAAGAGATTTAACAAAATCAGCAACCGGTTTTTCATTCCCAGATACGGCATTGATTGTTGCGGCTTGTAAAAAAATATCTATTAATCTTCCCTGGTTAATCATGTAATATATATTTCAATATATTATTAATGTGAAATATTTATTACAGAAATACGGAAAATAATTTTTTAAGTCAAGGAAATTTCAATAAAAAATTCTCAATGTTTCTAATTCGAATAAAAAAACAACAATTTATTTTTTATTAGGAAGCTTCAAATATCCATCTTTAATTAGGCTGTTGATTGATCTATAAATTACAATCTCCGCTTCGTTCGATTCAAAAAATCCGCGTGAAATAATTTTAAACCCGTTTACCTCCTTATACAGCCTTACGTTCGCATATAATTTGTCGTCGGCTATCAAGTCGTTTTCAATTCTGGACTTGTCATCCGGCAAATTCGATAATGCCCAGTAAATTCCTTTTTTTGCATTTTGAATTGCTCCTTCAATATCATCCTCAATGCTTTTTTGAGCAAATGAATTTATTCCGCACAATATAGAAACCAGGAAAATAAACAGAATTTTCATAGAAGCTCCCCTCTTTGTGAAATGTGTTTTCAATATAATAAAATTTGCTTAAAAACACATAATTAAATAAAAAATAAAAGTAGCGGAAACTATCACTTGACAAAAAAGTTTCCATTAATTATTTTGGAAACTATGAAAACGATATTAGTTTCCTTAGTAAAGAACCAAAAATGAATGAGGAAAAAGAAAAAATAATCAACTTTGCAGCTCAAAAGTTCATGGACGGTGGATTTTTTAAAACTACCATGGACGAATTAGCAACTGAATTGAGAGTCAGCAAAAAAACTATTTATAAAAATTTCGCTTCCAAGGAAGTGCTAGTAAAAACAGTTGCATTAAGAATTTTAAATACAAATGCAAAGCTTATTGAAGATGCTGTTAATCTAAAATGCAATCCTGTTGAGAAATTATATAGAATATTCGAAACTGTCGGGAAAATTTTAATGAAAATAAATGAAAATAATATAAGGGACATTCATTATTATACACCGGAAACATGGAAAGAAATAGATGAATTTAGAACAAAAAAGATGAATGCTTTTCTGAAAGATATAATCGAACAAGGACAGAAGGAAGGCTACATACTTAAAAGAAAACCTGAAATCATAATTACAATGTTTCTCGCCTCGGCCAGGGCAATCGTCAACCCGGCTTTCGTTATAAATAACCGCTTTACTCTTTTTGAGGCATTAAAAGAAACAACTGAAATTCTTTCGAACGGCATAATGACCGAAAAAGGCAGAAAGGTTTTTAAAAAACTTAAAGACGGAGAAGTCAAATGAAGAAAATATTTTTTAGCATGTTAATTTTAACCGCAGGATTTTTTTGGGGCTGCGGGAACACCAACGAAAAAAATACAATTGAAGCCTCAGGAAATATTGAAACAACCGATGTAGTTATCAGTTCCCGAGTTAACGGAGATGTAAATTCTATTCTGAAAGATGAAGGCTCAAAGGTAAACGCAGGCGATACTATAATGATAATTGATCACGAAATTCTCGATTACCAGTTAGATCAAGCTGAAGCTTCAGTTAAAGCTGCGAAAGCTCAATTGGAACTTTTAAAAATCGGGGCACGGAAGGAAGATATACAGCAAGGTGCCGATGCTTTAAAACAAGCAAATATAAATTTAAACCTCGCCGAACAGAACAAAGATCGCATGACGAAACTTTATCAAACAAACTCCGTAACCAAAAAGCAATTTGATGATGCGGCCGCTGCTTACGATTTAGCTAAATCACAAGTTAATGCTGCAAATGAAAATTTGAAGAAGCTGAAAAATTATGCCCGTCCTGAAGAAATCAAACAAGCAGAGGCTAATGTTCAAAAAGCAGTTGCTGCTGTTGATTTACTGAAGAAAAATATAAGAGACTGCTATGTAACCTCTCCCATCAACGGATTTATCGTGAACAAATATGTTGAAGTTGGTGAGACTGCTACTATGTTGACTTCTTTATTCGAAGTCTCAGATTTAAATCCTGTTAAGCTTGAAATTTATGTCTCCGAAGAAGAATTGGGTAAAGTAAAGCTTGGACAAAAAGCCGATGTAACCACCGATACTTATAAAAATAAAAAGTACGAAGGAAGTGTTATTTATATATCGCCTGAAGCAGAGTTCACACCAAAAAATATTCAAACAAAGGATGAAAGGACCAAACTTGTTTTCAAAGTAAAAATTCAGGTCAACAATCCAAAGTTTGAACTGAAAGCCGGAATGCCTGCGGATGCCGTTATTCACTTATAATTATTAAATCTTATAATCATGCAATTTTGCAATCTTGTAATTTAATATGGAACCTGTAATAAAAATAGAAAAATTAAAAAAATCATTTGATGATATAAAAGCGGTTGATGGAATATCATTTGAAGTTGGTAAAGGAGAAATGTTCGGACTTGTCGGTCCGGATGGTGCGGGTAAAACTACAACTATAAGAATGTTGTGCGGACTATTGCGGCCTGAATCCGGTTCAGCTTCAATTCTTGAACTTGATATTCAAAAACACATAAAGAAAATCCAGAACCAGATTGGGTATCTATCGCAAAGATTTAGCCTATACGGCGACTTAACGGTGGATGAGAATATCGAATTTTTTGCAAATATACACAGCATAAAAAATATAAATAACCGCAGAGACGAATTACTTGACTTCACTCGTTTAAAACCATTCAGAAATAGACTTGCGGATAATCTTTCCGGCGGAATGAAACAAAAGCTCGCACTTGCTTGCAGCTTAATTCACACACCGAAAATTTTATTCCTTGATGAACCTACAACCGGTGTTGACCCTGTTTCACGGAGAGATTTTTGGAAGATACTTTCAAGGCTTATCAAAGACGGCATTACAATATTTATGTCTACTCCGTATTTAGATGAGGCAGAAAGATGCAACCGTGTTGCTTTGATGAATAAAGGAAAAATTATAAGCCTTGATACGCCTCAGAAAATAAAATCATCTTTAAATATGGTTGTTGTGGAAATTGTCTGCACTAACATTAGAGGTGCTTACCTGTTAATCAGAGATAAATTAAATATGGAAGTTCAAATGTTCGGAGACAGAATAAATGTAATAATAGAAAATTATGAGAAAGATTATCCCGTAATTGAAAAACTTTTAGAAGAAAACTCGATTGAAATAAGCAGCAAAAGAATTATATCGGCTTCATTAGAAAATGTTTTTATTCATTTAGTAAAAGAAGCAAATTAAAATTATAAAGGTTAATTATGAAAAGACTAATCATTATTTTCTTATTTTCTTCAGCAGTTTTATTTGCACAGCAAAAGGTGCTCACATTACAGCAGAGTTTGGATATCGGCATGAAGAGTAGTAAGGAATTAAAAATTGAAAAAACAAAACTGATCACAGCGGATGCAAAAAAAACAGAATCGACTTCGCAGCTTTTACCGCAATTAAAATTTGCTGCGTCATATACAAGGTTAAGCAGTGTGCCTCCATTTCAAATAGAATTTCCACCGTTTCTCACCACACCGATCACCGTATCCCCCACTATATTAGATAACTACAGTTTAAAATTATCTCTTCAGCAGCCTCTATTTACAGGGTTAAAATTGTGGTCTTTGAAAGCTGCAACCAGTGAAAATTATAAAGCGGAAGAATCTTCTTACAACAGCAGCTTAAATAATACGGCGTTAAATATAGAAACGGCATTCTGGAATTTTTATAAAGCAAAACAACTAAAATCTGTACTTGATGAAAATCTTAGGCAAGTGAAAAAGCATTTAGATGATACAAAGAATTTTCTTCAAAATGGATTGGCTACACAAAATGATGTATTAAAATTAGAGGTTGAGTATTCGAATATCCGGTTGCAATTAATCGATGCTCAAAATAATATCGACATTGCAAGATTAAATTTTAATAGAATATTGAGTCTTCCATTACAAACAGAAACCGATATCGATGTTTCATCAATGGATACATCTTTTATGAAATACAATATTGATGATATTTTGAAAGAAGCTGAAAATAACAGAAACGATTTGAAATCTTTGCAGCACAGAATAAATGCAAGCGATAAAGGAATAACGGCTGCGGCTTCCGGTTGGTTTCCTTCTGTATTTTTGGTTGGGGATTATTATTACAGCAAACCAAATCAGAGGTATTTTCCAACGGTTGATAAATTTAATGACAGTTGGGATGTCGGGATAACTCTTCAATGGGATATCTGGAATTGGGGATTTACGTCTTCTCAAGTAACTGAAGCGGAGCAAACGAAAATTCAAACCCAAACTTCTTACGAGCAGTTGAAAGATGCAATAGGAGTTGAAGTTTACCAGGCATACTTAAATTATAACCATACTTCGGATAAAGTAAAAGTAAGCCGGCAAAGCGTCGAGCAGGCACAAGAAAATTATAGAATTATTCAGGATAAGTATGACCAGCAGGTTGCAACAAGTACTGATTTAATCGATGCGGAAGTTTCTGTTCGCCAGGCAAAAACAAATTTGACCAATTCTTTAGTGGATTATCAATTGGCAAAAGCGCAGTTGGAAAAAGCAATCGGAAAGAAAATTTATTAATGAATTCTATAGAAGTTAAAAAATTAACAAAAAAATTCGGCGATTTTACCTCTGTCGACCATATTTCCTTTGATGTAAAAAAAGGCGAAGTGTTCGGATTTTTGGGAGCAAACGGCGCGGGTAAATCTACAACTATAAAAATGCTTTGCGGAATTTTGGAGCCTACCGAAGGTGATGCAACAGTCGGCGGGTTTAGCGTTATGAATGAACCGGATAAAGTGAAAAAGAACATAGGGTACATGTCACAGCGTTTTTCTTTATATAACGATTTAACGGTTGAAGAAAATATAAATTTCTTCGGCGGAGTTTATGGTTTGCAGGGAAAAGATTTTATTGAAAGGAAAAAGTGGGTTTTGGAAATTGCAAATCTTCACGGCAAAGAAAAAATACTTACCGGTTCGCTGCCGGGAGGAATAAAGCAAAGATTAGCACTTGGTACCGCCGTTATCCATCGACCAAGTATTGTTTTTTTAGATGAACCAACAAGCGGAGTCGATCCGATATCGAGAAGAAACTTTTGGGATTTAATAAATGATCTTTCTTCGGAAGGTACAACGGTTTTCGTAACAACACACTACCTCGAAGAAGCAGAATACTGCAATACGATTTCGCTCATAAATGCCGGGAAAATCATTGCCAGCGGAACATCAAAAGAACTCAAAACAAATTATTTAAAGAATACAATACTTGAAATCAATTGTGAAAAAGTTGTGGCAGCAATGGAAATACTTGAAAAGGAAAGTTTTGTTGAGGAAGTATCAATATTCGGAAATCATATTCACATTAGCGTAAATGACAAATACCAGGGTAAAGAGCAAATACAAAATATTTTAACGGATCAAAATTCAATTAAAATAAAAAGTATTGATAAGATAGTTCCTACTTTGGAAGATGTTTTTATTCATTTATTAGAAACAGATAATCCTAAATAATATGTTCACAAGAATTTTAGCTATCGCAAAAAAAGAAGTCCGTGAGTTAAAACGGGATAAAAGGATGTTGTACGTTTTGTTTGTATTCCCCTTTGTTCTTTTAATTCTTTTCGGGTATGCAATAAACTTTGATGTTCATCATATAAGAATGGCTGTTTATGATCTTGATAAAACCGTAAGCAGCAGGGAATTTATTAATAGGCTTACTAGTTCAAATTATTTCGATCTCGTCAAAGTAGTAAATTCTGAAAGTGAAATTAGAGGAATACTCGATGAAAATGTTGCGCAAACAGTCATCGTAATTCCCGACGACTTTTCGAAAAACATTCATTCGAATAAAGAAGCGAAAATTCAAATACTTATTCAGGGAGTCGATGCAAACACTGCATCTGTAATTTCAAATTACATGAATGCAGCAACTGCTACCTATTCGCAGAAAATAGCTAAAGAAGCACTTGCCGTTAGAGGAAGAGAAGCTTATTTACCAATTAATCTTGAGCCAAGATTCTGGTACAATCCGGATTTAGATTCGACAAAATTTTTAATCCCGGGTTTAATCTCTTTTATATTAATCATGACAGCAGTAATATCCATTGCCCTTTCAATCGTACGAGAAAAAGAAAGAGGAACAATGGAACAAATAAACGTTTCTCCTCTTTCGTCATTTGAATTGCTTGTCGGCAAAACTACTCCTTATACGGTTATTGCTTTAGCAGTTGCCGGAATAATTTTATTTGCAGGTTACATTTTATTCGGTGTTACGGTAAAAGGAAGTGTTTTCTATTTATTTATCTCTACTTTAATATTTCTTTTTGCCTCACTCAATCTTGGAATTTTGGTATCTTCAATTTCGGATTCACAGCAGGTTGCTTTCCAGATTGCTGCTTTGGTTTCGCTTTTGCCGTCATTTCTTTTATCTGGTTTTGTTTTTCCTATTGAAAGTATGCCGCCGGTTATTCAAGTCCTAACAAATATAACACCAGTGAAATTTTATATAATAATTTTAAGAGATATACTCCTCAAAGGTGTCGGTATAGAAGCTTTTTGGCACCAGATAATTTATCTTGTGATTTTTGCAGGCTTCTTTTTAACAGTGGCAAGCTTGATAAATAAGAAAAAGAAAATAGCTTAAGAATTGGTGAAGTAAAATGAATATAATATTAAAAATAATCGTAAAAGAATTTTTACAATTAAAAAGAGACCGGCGTCTGTTCAGCATAATTTTTATTGCCCCGGTTCTGCAGCTAATACTATTAGGTTATGCAGCAAACCTGGATATAAACAATGTTAAAACGGTTGTATATGATCAGGATAAAACGGAAACAAGCAGAGATTTTATAGAAAAGTTTCAAAGTTCGGGATATTTTTCCGTCGATAACTATGTCGATAATTATGATCAGCTTACAAAATTAATTGACAATGGAACAGACCTTTGGGCTTTAGTAATTCCCAATAATTTTGAAAAGAAAATCCAGAGAAACGAATCAGCTAAGGTCCAAGCAATTTTCGATGGTTCGGACGGCAACAAAGCGTCTATTGCCTTTGGTTATGTAACCGGGGTTGTCTCCAGCTATTCACAAAAAATTATTGTTGACGCACAAAATAAATCCGGGAGAAAAATTTCATTTAGTTCCTTTGTCAACCCTGAAATTAGAATTTGGTACAATCCTGATTTGAAAACAAGAGTGTTTATGCTTCCGGGAATAATGGGATTAATATTAACAATCATTACGACTTCACTTATGTCGATGGCAATTGTTAAAGAACGTGAGATTGGAACACTGGAACAAATTATCGTCACGCCGATTAAACCGTCGCAGCTTATAATCGGAAAAACTATTCCTTTTATCGTATTCGGTTTTATGGATGTACTTATTGTGATGGCTGTAATGGTATTTTGGTTTGGAATTGCTATAAGAGGTGATTTTTTCTTTTTGATGGTGGCTTCATTTATTTATGTCCTTTCTGCTTTGGGATTGGGTTTATTCATCTCCACGGTTTCAAAAACCCAGCAGCAGGCAATGATGGTTGCAATGTTCGGTATTCTCCTTCCGATGAATTTCCTATCAGGATTTGCCTTTCCAATCGAAAATATGCCGGGATGGATTCAAATAGTTACTTATTTAATTCCGCTGAGATATTATATCGAAATTTTAAGAGGAGTGATTTTAAAGGGTGATGGACTTTTACAATTAATACCGCAAACAGTTACACTTCTGGGAATCGGAATTTTAATTTTGGCTTTAAGTTCATTGAGGTTTAGGAAAAGGTTAGAATAATAAATTTAATAACTCACGGTAAAATAAATTGCATTCTATTCTCAAAACAAAAATTCCGGCGTGAAAAAAATTCACGCCGGATGAATTATAATTGCTATTCCCTATAAATATAACCTTTAGTTTAAAATTATCCTTTATTAAAGATAAATTTTGAAATTGTCACAAAACAACCAGCAAACTTATGTTAATGCAAAAGAACATAAGGGAAAATAGTTACAGCATAGTTAACATTTTTTTTGCCTTATTTCTTGCAAACGCCGAATTTATTGTCGGAAGCGGATTGAAGTTCATGACTTTCTCACAATATTCTTTGGCTTTATCTTTATCTCCTTTCATTTGATATGCCAGCGCCATTCTATAAAAATTGTATGGATCTTGCTGATTAGCTTGAGAAAGCTCTGATAAACAGTCATCAGCTTTCTTTTGTACCAAATTTATCATTCCATTTAATTGATGTGCAAGACGAATTTGATTTGCATTATTTATAGCCTTAACTCCATTCATAAATTCTTCGGCTTTTAAAGAAGCTGTTTTGAAATCTTTTTGATGTAATGCAACATTACTTTCATTAAAAAGCAAACCGAGCCTTACATTGTCTTTTAGTGTTTGGGGTGATGCAGAGTTATTAAATGCTTCCACAGCTTTTTGAAAATTATCCAGCGCTTCTTTATTCTTATCCATTTCCAAAAGTATGTTTCCCATATTAATTAAATCTCCAGCCATGGCGGCATTGTCATTTTCCATTTTAGCGATATTATATTCCTTATTTATTTCATCCAACGCCATTTCGGGTTTGCCTTCATCGATATAAGTAATTGACATTGCAAAAAGTGCAGTTCTTTTTTCGCCGTTATCTCTTGCAGTATTATATAATTTTTGCAACTCGGCTCTTGAAGAGTCATAATCACCTTTGTACATTTCGTTGGAGGCTATTCCCAGCATTGAAGAAACAAAGTGGGGATTGAAGGTCAAAGCTTTTTGATAATTTTGAATCGATTGATCATACTTCCCTTCTTTCATAAGAAGCTCCGCATAAGAATCATACGGGTTCGGATCGTTTGGAATTAATTGGATGTATTTTTCAAATGCTTTTTCCGCCGCATCATAATTCATTAATTGTTTATTGCAATACCCCAGCATGTTATAAGCAGGGGAAAAGTTCGAATCAATTTCCACAGCTTTTTTAAACTGCTCCAGGGCACTTTGATAATCTTGCTGACCAAAATAATAAGTGCCTAATAAACCATGGGCCCTTTGATCCTTCGGATACAAAGAAACAAGTTTTTCATAATCTTCTTTTTGCTTTTCCGGGTTGGCATTAACACCCGCTTCGAACCCTAAAATCTGCAAACTTTCACCTTCAGGAACTTTATCTGCAAGCGAAACAGCTTTATTTAAATCTCCGAAAAATGCCTTTGCAGTTGGTTGATTTGGTGCACGGTTTAGATAGGCTAAAGCAAAGTTAGAATCGGCATTTATAGCTTTTGTAAAATATTGAAGTGATTCCTTACCTTGCAAGCTTTCGGCAAGATTACGTCCTTTTAAGTATTGCTCCCTTGCTTCATTTGAAGTTGTAGTAACCGGCATCTTACTCTTATCGGTTTCCTGCGTTTGGCATCCCAAAAACGAAATAAGAAAAAACGTAAAGGAAAAGAATAGAAAAAGTCTTTTTTGAATTTTATTCATAGCATGACCTCACATCGTTTGTTTTTGAATGAAGTTAAACAGAATTAAATGCTAATCCTGCTTATTTAATTAAAAATGAAATTCGGAAATGAGAATAGAGTAGAATATATTTAAGTATTTTATGAAATCTATACATAAAGATGGTAAATAGCAAGATCAAGATTATATTGTAAAATAAGCGCAATGGTTTAAAATAAGGTTTAGAATAGTGAAGATACATTCTGCCCCTGCTCAACCCCTTAAACAGGTACTATTACTATTGTTGAATCTGCCCATCGCCATGTTTCATTATTGCATGTAAAGTACCGTCATAATGAGCGATAGTTTATGGAGCAAACTACTACTTCTGGGAATTAGAACATTATAATTTAAATTTTGTTCTCAATTAGGTTTAGAAAGAGATTAAAGTATTATAAAAAAACACTACAAATTAATTCGATGTCTCTTAGTCATTTTGTTTAAATTATTTTCGATAAAAATCATTACATAAAATCTATATTCAAATGCCCGTCTCAAAAACCAAGAGACGAGCATATGTTTTTGAATAATCCGCTAATTCTTTATTTCATTAATGTCATTTTCTTCGATTGAATAAAGTTTCCTGCAATTATTTTGTAAATGTATATTCCACTGGAAAGTTCGCTTCCGTCAAATGAATATTCATGTAAGCCTTGCGTTAGTTCTTTTCCGTTAACTAACGTTGCCACTTCCTGACCAAGAATATTGAAAACCTTTAATGTTACATTTGTCATTTCAGGAAGTGTAAAGCGTATCTTCGTTGTGGGATTAAAAGGATTGGGATAATTCTGCTGAAGCGAGAATTTTATCGGAATATTGTTTTCTCCTTCAACTGATTCCAAAATTGAATAATGAGCAATCACACCTGTATCGGCTGTAATCCAGCCATTTTGTGCATCAACAAAATAGATACTGAATACCGAATTGTCGGTAAACGGAACCGGTTGCTGTGTCCAGGTACTTCCGCCGTCTGTCGTATTAATTAAAAGGTGCGTGGTTGGTTGGTTTGGAGTATGAATATTTGTTCCAATCCAGCCGGTATTTGCATCGAGGAAATACAAACATTTACTGTTTGCATAAATTCCAAGATTAGCTGTAGTTAATAATGTCCAATTACTTCCGCCGTCAGTTGTCTTCAATATTCTTCCGTTGGGTCCCACTACCCATCCGTTATTCGAATCGACAAATTGCATAGCTCCGCTTGCACTTAGGGTATCGCCATTTGTGGTATTATCGGAGTATTGTTCATTCCAGCTCGATCCACCGTCAGTTGATTGCGATATTTTAAACAATGGCGGATTATCATTTATTGAAACCATCCATCCTTCATTATGGTCAACAAAATAAAATGATAGCATTTCATCAGGCAGCGGAGGCGGCATAGTAAGTAATAAACTCCAGGTGTTTCCTCCATCGGTAGTTTTATATATATAACCGGTCATGGTAGCAAAATTAACAACAGAAATCCAACCGTAATCAGCATCCACAAATTGAAGCTGAATACCAATTTCACCTTGATTATTTGAGATAATTTTTTTTGCCCAGGTTCCGCCTCCATCTGTTGTCTTATAAACGACGGCCCCGTATGAATTAGTATCCCCGGTTCCCAAACTCTTCAACATCCATCCTGTTGTTGAGTTAATGAAATCCATATTTATTGCAGGGTCGACAAAAGACCAGACGGTATCGTTTGGAAATGGCGTTACAACAGTCCAGTCAGTCCCGGCATTAGTTGTATGAAGCAATGATCCGCTTCCTGTGTTTATCCACCCTTCAGATGGGCTCACAAATTGAACCTTTCCAACCATTGCCGATTCTCCCGAACCTAACGGATTCGTTTGTTGAACCCAGCCTGTCTGTGCATTACTTGAAAATGTAAAGAGAAGTAAAATTGAAAAACTAATAAGTAAACTAATTTTCATAATAGTGTCCTTTCGAATAGTAGAAAATATATTTTAGTGAATTGATTTAGACAACAAGGAAATAAAATATTCGGATGAGTTTTAAGTATTTGATATGCCTGATTAATGATTTGTGTTAAAAGTAAGTCAATAAAAAGGATTTTTATTGGAAATAATATTGAATGGCTTTTTGAAAAGCTTATTTTTACAACTTTTTCGCCTTCGGAATCCGGAGGTTCACCTCGATTAAATGCCATAATAGCAAACCAATCATTTCAGCAAAAAAGACTTAAGTCGAAATTTATACTCGCTATAAGCCTTAATTAATAATTAGCACTAATTTAATACATTGATATTTGATAGTCAATCACTATCGTTTGATTATTAGTAATCAAAACTTTTAAATTTTATACATTAATGGTAAACGTAATTTTAATAACCTCTAAAGCGTTATTGAGTTTACTTCAACCGCTTTATCAATTGAAATGAAAGGTTTTATTTATCAGTAACAATGAAATTTTCATAAAATAAAATTTAAAACAAAAAAACCCCGTTAATCAAAACGGGGTTATTAACATTAATTTATGATGCTATAAAAAGCATATAATTACATCTAAACAAATTATAAAATCTTGGGATTCGTTTTTACTGCTGAATCTGCAAACCAACACCATCGCCGTTTCTCATCACTGCACGTAAAGTTCCGTTATCGTGCGCTACTGTTGATTCATTAAACTGCCCTACTCCTACAACCATAAAATTCGCTGACGTCTGATTCAAGAATTCCTGAATTTTCGAAGAAGGGATAGTATATTGTCCGGGATTTGATTGCAGTGTAATGACAATTCCTTCATGATCAGGATCATGTCCCGGCATTGGATGAGGCCCGTGTCCTCCATTTCCGTTAGGCGGATTTCCGTTGCCGTGCGGAGGAGGATTACCATTGCCATGTCCTTGTCCGCCGCCTCCTTGCGGAGGCTGAATTGAAGGCATTAATCTAATTACAATATGACCGTTTGCATTTCCCCCCTGCCAGGAAACTGTTAAATCTTCATCCGGATTTATTACAGTTCCTTCTGCAGGGCTTGTAATATTTATTAAAGAAGATGGGGCAGTTAATGAAAAAGTTATTGCACTGAATTCTGGAGAACCTGTAACCTGGAAATCGTATGAGCCGTTTGCTACAAATTCAATCGGCATGTCGTTTTGGTTTGGAGTAGGCATAATTGAATAAAAATATCCGCCATCAGGTGCTTGCTGCTTATTAAATTGTAACTGGTTGCCGGCATAATTTAAATAAACAGATCCCATATCAACACCGGATCTTAAAAACGGTTTCGAAGGAGTTTCTCCCGCAGTGAAACCAATTGCAAATGCACCACTGGTTAACCTATCAGTATTTTCAGGCGGGAAGAAAATTTGATTCCATCCGATTGAGAAACATCCCTGGCTGCTGTCAAAATTAACTCCTGCTGTTTTTAATAAACCAAGATCATTTTCAACATAAGTCGACTTTGATATGGTTTGATCTTGATTATTCGAACCTGGATTAGTTGCGGCAGCAGGATTAGAGCATCCCGAAAACGAGATAAACCCTATTGCTGCAGAAATTAAAAAAGAGAACAACAATTTGGTATTCATAAGAGCTCCTTGTTTATTATTTAGAATTAAGTCTTCTATTAAAATCAGGTTTGCTGTTAAACGGAAGCATTGGCGGCCGGTTTCCAACCGCAGGAGGCATCGGCGGCTTCGGAGGCGGCTGCATAATGGTATGCAAAAATATTTCCTGCTGTTGGGAATTAAGAAATGATTTTGCTTTTATCACATTATCGGCAGCTTTAAGGCTAATTTCATATCGAATATCCCGAAGCATCTTTAATGTACTGTCAATTTTTTCTTTCGATACATTTGATTGCAGAAAAAGATCGGTTAATAAATGTTCGGTTGAATCCGATTCGGCTTTTAACTTCATAGTTTCGTTTTTGAAATTATCCATCAACGTCATCAATTTTTTTTGCTGTTCTTCGGTTAATTGTACTTTCGGATTTTTGGGATGCATCAGAAAAGGTTCAAATGCTTCTCTTGGAGGCGGAGGCAGTGCTTTCTTAATTACCTGAACATAAACGAATGCACCAATAGTAATTAAATTGATTACAATCAAAGTAACTAAAATTATAATTAATGTTTTTGTTTTCATTGTTATTTCTCCTGCAATGAATTCGATAAATAATCGAGATTGCCTGAAAATCCCTGCTGTGAAATTGATTGATAATAATCATAATAAATATTTGTACTCTTCTGCTGAGAAGAACTTTCGCCGTTCAACGAAAAAAATGAAACGACTAAAAGCAAGAATGAAAATGCAAAACCAATTACCGACCACTTGAGCCAGGGTAAATATAAATCATATTTTATGAATCCGTTTTTGTTACTTAGCGAACTTTTAATCCTTTGAGGTAAATAAGGATCCGGCTTCAACTCCAACATCTCAATATCTTTTTCAGGTAACAAAACACTATTCATTTTTTCAAAATACAAGCGGCATTCCAAACACCCGGAAAGATGCGTTTCCAATTTTGTTTTTTCATCTTCCGAAAGTTTATTCTCATGCCATTTGAGAAAATATTTTTTATAATGTTTTTCTTTCATTTTTATACTTTTGATTTCAATATTATTAGACAATTTTGTTTTTATAATCTTGCATTCACATAAAATATTTCTAAATTTTATCCAAAACAGGTTCTAAAATTTTAATTAACTGTTTTTTGGCACGGTGGACTCTCGTTTCAACAGCGCTCACGCTTATTCCCATCATTTCGGCAATTTCCTTTTGCTCTTTATCTTCATATTTATGAAGAATGAACGGAACCCGGTATTTTGTGGGAAGCGAATTAATCGCATTCCAGATTGTTTTTTCTTTTTCCGATTTGTTTATAATATCAATAGGCGTCGGGTTATCTTTATTAATAGAATATACTTTATCCTTGTTCAATTCATTCGAAGCTTTTTTATCTTCAATACTCATCAATTTTCTTTTGCTGTTTTTCTTCAAAAAATTTATTATATGATTAATTGCGATCCGGTAAATCCAGGTGTAAATATGAGATTCATTTTTGAACGAGTCTCTATTTAAATAAACCTTGATGAAAATTTCTTGTGTGACGTCTCTTGCAGTTTCTTCATTTCTCACCATCTTATAAGAAAGATTTAAAATCCTCTTGCCATATTCTTTGTAAATATCTTCAAATGAAGAACCGGCGGTTACTTCCTGCTTAATATTTTGATTTTGAACGAAATTGTTCATTTATTCAAATAATCCGGATTGATGATTTCTTTTTAACTATTAGACAAGAATTTAATTCATTTCTTGCAAAAAAAATATTTATTATTAATAAGCACAGAAAAATATATTTTAAGCTGATGAAAATTTCAATTATAAAAGCAGCCGTTTTGATAATTGTTTTGTCTTCAGTCGTTTATTCACAAAATAACAATTATCCCTGGCAAAAGATTCTCGAAAAAGAAGGATTGAATATATCTTTTATTTTCTACCCGAATTCAATAAAAGAAAATAACGGAGTAGTACTGAAACTCCATAACAAAAGTGGAAACATCCTTAAATATAATTTTGAAGTTATATTTAAAAGCGATACTCTCGAACATGCCGAAATTGTAGATGGGATTATTAAACCACATGAAGTCATAACCGGTTCGGAGAAAAAATTATTCTGGGTTCCATTCAAAAACGGAATCTCAATTAGTGAAGTAGGTGTAAGAAAATGTCAACTAACAATTTTGAAGTAAAGTTTGTTTGGAGGTATCCAATTTTTATTTTAAAATTTCTAACATGATTTATAAGTGATTTTTATTCGCGCATTCGCGGCAAAAACGCAGAGCCGCTAATGCGCTAATTTTTTATTAAAGTTTACCCTCTACAAATCGAAAGTAATTTTTCCGTGAGATACCTTTAATTTCAATTTTTGATTATTATAAATATTTTTATAGCATAATTCTAAATTAATTTCATTAATATAAATTTTCTAATATTAGAAATGGAAATTCCGAATAAAATGATAGCAATGGTTTTGGAGAAACAGGGAGAGAAATTAAAAGAAAAAGAAATCCCTGTACCTAGACCAAAAGATTCCCAGGTATTAATTAAAGTTAAAGCATGCGGAGTCTGCCACACCGATCTTCATATTGTTGATCAGGAATTGACCGAACCGAAACTACCTTTAGTCCCCGGACATGAAATCGTCGGCACAGTTGTTCAAACGGGAAATAAAATTAAAAATTTTAAAGAGGGTGATAGAGTCGGAGTGCCGTGGCTTGGCTATACTTGCGGTCATTGCAGGTACTGCAAAAGCGGTCAGGAAAATTTATGTGAGAATGCTTTATTTACCGGCTACACACTTGATGGCGGTTATGCTCAATTTACAACAGCAGAAGAAAACTACTGCTTTAAAATTCCGGACAAATATAAAGATATAGAAGCCGCTCCATTATTATGTGCAGGGTTAATCGGCTACAGAACGTATAGGATGGCGGGAGATAATGTTGAAAATCTCGGTATATACGGTTTCGGGGCTGCCGCTCATATTATTGCGCAGATTGCAGTTTATCAAAAGAAAAATATCTTTGCATTTACAAGGCCGGGAGATACAAAAGCACAAGAATTTGCCAAAAAGCTTGGGGCAGTCTGGGCAGGTGGTTCCGATGAAATACCGCCTGAAAAATTAGACGCAGCTTTAATTTTTGCTCCTGTTGGTTCGCTTATTCCGCAAGCTCTTAGAGTTTCTGTTAAAGGAGCTACAATTGTAAGCGGAGGAATTCATATGAGTGATATTCCAAAATTTCCCTACAAGCTTTTGTGGGAAGAAAGAGTAATAAAATCAGTTGCCAATTTAACCAGAAAAGACGGTGATGAATTGCTGGAAATTGCTCCAAAAGTTCCTGTTAAAACAGAAGTTACTCCGCTTCCGCTTAATAAAGCAAACGAAGCGCTCGATAATTTAAGAGCCGGTAAAATTGAAGGAGCTTTCGTTCTTCAAATACCGGATTAAAAATATTTTGAAAGCATATATCAGCGTCTGATAAAAAGGACAATTTTAAATCCTAACAGATAATTCTTGCTTAAAATGAAGATAAACTTATTAACTGTCATTGCGAGTTATCGAAAAAGGTCTTGCCTTTATTTATCAGAAGAATGACAATTTTTATGTTAGCTAGATAATCATAATTAATTTACGAAAATCATTTCGACCGTCATTGCGAATCCAACATCGTTTAGTTTTAAGTATTGGTTGGGTGAAGCCCGCTTTAGCGAGGTCTCGCCCTTAGGCGGACAATCTTACATTATATTAGTTTGAGCTTAGAGATTACTTCACCCGGCTTACTGATGCAAAATGCCTTGAAGCCGGGTTCGTAATGACTCACTATTATCATTTGACAAAACGACTCTTGATCAACATTAACTAATTTTCAATCACCTTTGGAAACGCCCGAACCGCCGCTGAAATCCGTGTCACCCATTTTAGCATTTCCATAATAAACCAATCTCGAGCCGCCGCTTTGGGATGTGTTCAATTCACCGTTCATGGTTATTTTTGCACTCGAACCGCCGGATAACTCAGCATCGACGTTACTAACGGAAAGGTTTTTCAATTTAAATATACTTCCGCCGGAACCTTCTATTTTAGCATCTTTTCCTTTGCCTTCAATATTAATTACACTTCCGCCGGAAAGAGAAAATTTTACGTCGCCGCATTTTAAATTTCCTTTTAATTCGGAACCACCGGAAAGATCGCAGTCAAAGTCTTTTGATCCAATATCGGTTTGAATATCTCCTTCAGCACCGCCGCTTAAGTCCAACCCGGTCAACTCAGGCATCGAAATACTTATATTAATATTTCCCTTTTTCCTGTAATTGTTTTCGGTAATATAAAACTTCAATTTACTTCCGGATTTTTTTACGCCTAAATAATTGAAGTCATCTTTATATGCTTCAACCTCAATTTTATAAGTATTGGATTGGCTTATCTTAACATGCATTCCCCAGCCGACAGCAACTCTTGAGAAATCTTTGTAATCGAATGCCCTTGTTTCTCTTTCCTGTCCATATGCTAACAAGCCGATTATAAATGAAAAGACTATTGAATACTTTAAAACTTTTAACATATTTCCTCCTGTTAATTTTTAAGACTAATAATTTACCAAAATATTAGACTTTAAATTTACCGGTTTAGTTGGGAGCAAAAGAATTAATTTCGATTATATTATTATCCCTAATTTCCTTCTCAGAAAGGCAAGTCATTTTTATCTTCCGTTTTTTTCATTTTATTCGACACACTTGATCCCAGTACAGGACCGGATTCCGGTTTTCCTATACAAAGTAAAGTAGAACCGTCTTTCCCATCCTGTTCTTAATATCTTCGTGATTCTTACTTGTTGATTCTCCCTGAAACAATTTTAGCGGCACAGCCGAAGTAAAGTGTTTCATCCCACACAAAATTTGTATATTTATTCAAGTTAATAAATACACCATAATAAAAAATCCTGTTAATAAATTTTTCTTCATAATTTTTTTATTTTTATTGAGATAATTTAAAAATGAAATAAAATAAAAGTGGAAAAATGATTGTTAAAAAAAATCCGGATGAAATTCAAAATTATCTTATTGATGCTTCGAACTTTAAAGGAAATTGCGAAGCGGTTTACATTCCTGAAAACGAAAAAGAAATTTCGGATCTTCTAAAAGATTTGAACAAAAAGAAAATCCATGTAACAATATCCGGTAACGGAACTGGATTGACAGGTGCAAGAGTTCCTCAATCTGGTGTTGTAATCTCGACGGAAAAATTGAATAAAATCATAGAAATAAATGAAAATGAAAAATTTACAGTCGTTGAGCCGGGAGTTATCTTATCTGATTTTCAGGAAACGATAAAAGAGAAGAAACTTCTTTACCCGCCTGACCCGACGGAAAAAAGCTGCTTTATCGGCGGAACGGTCGCAACTAATGCTTCGGGAGAAAAAACATTTAAATACGGACCGACAAGAGATTATGTTTTGGAATTAAATATCGTGCTTGCAAACGGCGATTTATTAAAACTAAAAAGAGGGGAAAATTTTGCCAAAGGAAATAATATCAAGTTGACCTCCGAATCGAAAAACACTTTTCAAATTGAAATACCTGACATTGAACTACATATAACTAAAAATGCTTCGGGATATTTCTGTAAAAACAATATGGACGTCATTGATTTATTTGTTGGCTCTGAAGGAACGCTGGGGGTTATTACAAAAATTAAGTTGAAGCTTGTTCCTTACCCGGAAAAGATTCTATCCTGTTTAATGTTCTTTTATTCCGAAACCGACGGATTGACATTCATCAAAGAAGCAAGAGAAAATTCGTATACAAACAGAATTTCTAAACTTGACGGCATTGACGCACTTGCACTTGAGTATTTTGACGAAAATGCATTGAATTTTTTGAAAAGTGATTACGGCCTTATCCCCGACGATGCCAAATCGGCAGTTTGGTTTGAGCAGGAAGTAACAAATCTTAATGAAGAAAAAATTTTGGAATTATGGACAAACTTGATTGAAAAACATAACGGGAACGATGAAGATGCCTGGTTTGCTTATTCGGAAAGCGACAATAAAAAAATTCAGCAGTTCCGTCACAAAATTTCCGAAAGCGTAAATGAATATATCACCCGTAATAATTTCAGAAAATTAGGAACGGATACGGCAGTTCCCGATGATAATTTTGTCGAATATTACTATTATTCAAAACAGCTAATGAAAAATGCCGGAATGAATTACGTAATCTACGGCCACTTTGGAAATTCACACATGCATTTAAATATGCTTCCAAGAAATGATGCTGAATTTCAAAAAGGTTTAATCCTATATTCTGATTTATGCAAGAAAGCTGTTGAGCTTGGCGGAACGGTCTCCGCAGAACATGGAATCGGCAAGACAAAACATGAATACCTGCTTAGCATGTTTGGGATGGATACTGTAAAAAAAATGATGAAGATTAAAAAAACATTAGATCCAAATTTGATTCTTGGTGCGGGGAATATGTTTGATGCGAAATTATTCTAATTTTGGATTGTACGGAAGATAGAGGCAGTTTGTTATTAACCTCTTGAATTATATCGTTGGGAACTATTTATTATTTCTATAAATTCTAAGTTGTGAAGGGGAATTCAATACGC
Source organism: uncultured Ignavibacteriaceae bacterium (assembly GCA_964556005.1). GTDB lineage: Bacteria > Bacteroidota > Ignavibacteria > Ignavibacteriales > Ignavibacteriaceae > CAZKUR01. The sequence goes on from CAZKUR010000019.1 coordinate 58,400, forward strand.
CAATAAATGGACGAAACAAAATATAAATTAAGTTTCAAATCATACCCTGATTCTTAATCTGCTTTTTGCATTCTTTAAAATTCGGGCAATATTGTTCAACCAGCATCCAGAATCCTTTTGAGTGATTCATCTCTTTCGTGTGGCAGAGTTCGTGAATGATGACATAATCAATTATTTTTTTATCGAACTGCATCAGCTGAAAATTGAATGAAATAGTTCCGCTTGTCGAGCAGCTTCCCCATCTTGTTTTCTGCCCGCGGATTACAACTTTTTTTATTTGAAAATTGTTTTTACGAGCTAATATTTCCGTTCTTCCGGGAAGATATTCAGCCGCTTTCTCCCTCAACCAAAAGTCATAAGTTTTGGAAATTTCCGAGTCGCCATTTATGGGAGAGATAATATCCAGCTTATTATTTCTAAAAAGGAACTGATGTTCTTTCATAAACAAATCAAATGATTGATTTAATTGGATTTCCTTTCCGTTGTACAAAAATTTCTTCGGCTTCTTTTCCTTTAAATGCTTTTGGATCCAACCGAACTTTTCGAGAATGAATTTTTCGGCTTCTTTTTTTGTAACTCTTTTGGGTAGAATAACTTCAAGCTGGTTATTGACAATCTGTAATCTCAGATGTCTTGCTTTTTTGCTGCTTCGAAGCAGATAAGGGATTTCCTTTCCGCCGGCAGAAATATTTCTGCTTTGATATTCGGTATTATTTTTCAAATTTCTTTAAATGTCCGGAAGGAATAGTTTAAATTATTTCTTCACTTTCTTAAATGTAGTTTTGTCTTTTGAATCTTGCAAAACGATTCCAAGTTTGTTTAAATCGTCTCGTATTCTATCCGATAATTTAAAATCTCTATTTTTTCTTGCATCAAGTCTTATTTGTACCAAGAGTTCAATTAACTCATTTTCTACCGACAAAGAAGTATTTGATTTAAAAGA